>NZ_JBHSZV010000030.1:0-45953 GCF_042663045.1 Halobacillus seohaensis
TAAGTCCCATGATTGCTTTAATTAAAGTCGATTTACCAGCACCATTTGGTCCGATAATACCAACCAACGCCCCTTTTTTAATTTGGAAAGATATTTCTCTTAGTGCAGGTTCCCCAAGATACGATACGTTCAAATTTCTGACAAATAATGCATGTGACATGAATATCAATCCTTTCTTTTATAATATTTCAATTAAAGTTTCAAACAGCAAATCAATTTTCCTTAAAGTAATTTTTTTTTCCTTAATGCAACTTTTTCCGTAAAAAAAGTAGTACAACAACCTGAATTTATTTTTGAGTCACTAACAATGTAGTGAGGGGGTTGAAAAAAGGTTTTCAATCGCGTGAAAGGTTTTTATTGCGCTTGAGAACATATTATGCATTGATTAAAAAAAGTTTCCTTAGGGCAATATTACTTCTGTACTTATAGTATGTCAAGAGTTATTCGCAAGATAGTTGAGTTATATTCTATTCTTAAATCTCATTGTTCAAGCACTCACTTAAGGCATATTTAATACACCTGTATTTATTACTGTGATAGATTAAGTTCTGTTTTAGTTTTTATAAGATTGTGCAATTTAACCGTGATGATCAGGATGAAGAATTGACAGCGCTAACCGTTAATACGTACTTCTTGGAAATTTTTCAGTGCGGGGTTTCCAGAAACATGCAGCGAACAATGGCCTTTGGAAATGATCTTCTTTCTCTTCAGCCATAATTGTGTCTTCTCAGATTTGTTTGAATCAAGTATATATGACCTTAACAGATGTGTTCGATTAAGTTTGACCTATCCAATAAGCAAAAGGAAAGATTGTTAAAATAAGGTTTTCTTCTGCATAAGGAGTTCCTTCTTTTACTTACTTATCTTCATTTCAAGTCTTCAATAAAAGAAGGCTTAAAGAGACACTTCCTATTTATAAAAGTAAAAATGTGTTATTATCATATATAATTTATAATTTTTCCACAATTGCGAACAACACAATGAAATATGAGCTGTTATAATTTCAATCTTAGATTTCTCCTGAAATAAAAAGTAGTAATTGCAAGTTTTTAGATGGTTAATAGCGATGAATTTTGAAAGGGGATACATAATTTTGCACACAAAATACTTAGATTTACTGGCCCAAGAATATGATAGTGAAGAAAAAGTAGTCACAGAAATTATTAATCTTAAAGCTATTCTTAATCTTCCAAAAGGAACAGAGCATTTTGTGAGTGATTTACATGGGGAATATCAAGCTTTTCAACATGTGTTAAGAAATGGATCAGGGAGAGTGAAAGAGAAAATAACAGACCTTTTTAAAGATGTATTGCCTGAAAAAGAAATTGATGAATTTGCGACATTAGTTTATTATCCTGAAGAGAAAATAAAGTTAATTAAGAATGCTTTTGACAATAAGAACGAATTATACCAATGGTACAACCAAATCATTGAGCGGATGATTAAGCTCATTTCTTATGCATCCTCCAAGTATACACGCTCGAAATTACGTAAAGCATTACCTGATCAGTTTGTTTATATTATAGAAGAGCTACTATACAAAACGGATGATTTCACAAATAAGGAATCTTATTATACAAAGATAGTTCAGCAAATTATCTCTCTCGGACAGGCAGATAAGCTTATTATAGGTCTTGCTTATACCACTCAGAGATTGGTTGTTGACCATCTTCATGTAGTAGGGGATATTTACGATCGCGGACCCGAACCTGATAGAATTATGGACACTCTCATCAATTATCATTCCGTTGATATTCAGTGGGGAAATCATGATGTATTATGGATAGGTGCTTTTGCTGGATCAAAGGTTTGCCTCGCTAATATTATTCGTATTTGTGCTCGATACAACAATTTGGAAATTATTGAAGATGTGTATGGGATAAATCTAAGACCACTTCTCAATCTTGCGGAGAAATACTATGATGACAATCCAGCTTTTAGACCTAAAATACATTCAGACGAAAAACCATCTAATCATGAAAGAATACAAATCACAAAAATTCATCAAGCTATTGCAATTATTCAGTTCAAACTTGAAAGCTCTATTATAAAGCGGCGCTCGTACTTTAATATGTCGGAAAGGCTTTTACTTGAGAAAATTGATTATGATAAAAACGAAATAACGATTCATGACCAAACGTATCCACTAGAAGATACCTGCTTTACCGTGGTTAATCCGCAACAGCCTGATCAATTATTAGAGGAAGAAGAGCAAGTGATGGAAAAACTGTTATTTTCTATCCAACACTCGGAAAAGCTGTCCAGACATATGAACTTTCTTATGAAAAAAGGCAATCTTTATTTGAAATATAACGGAAATTTATTAATACATGGATGTATTCCTTTAGATGAAAAAGGAAATATGGAAAAAATGATGATAGAAAATAAAACCTATGCAGGTCGTGATTTACTTGATGTTTTTGAACATTATTTACGGCATGCTTTTGCACATCCTGAAGAAACCGATGATCTTGCGACAGATATGGTCTGGTATTTATGGACGGGAGAATATTCATCACTCTTTGGGAAAAGAGCAATGACAACCTTTGAAAGGTATTTCATTAAGGATAAGGACATCCATAAAGAGAAAAAGAATCCATATTACCATTTACGCGAAAAAGAGGAAACCTGCCGCAACATCCTAACCGAATTTGATCTTAATCCTGACCAAGGTCATATCATAAATGGCCATACACCAGTAAAAGAAATTGACGGAGAAAGTCCAATTAAAGCAAATGGAAAGATGATTGTCATCGATGGAGGTTTTTCAAAGGCTTATCAGTCAAAAACGGGTATTGCTGGATATACTTTATTATATAACTCCTACGGCATGCAACTTGTCGCCCATAAGCATTTTAATTCCAAAGAGCATGTTCTACTAAATGGAACAGATGTTTTATCAGTAAAAAGATTGGTGGATAAAGAACTGGAGAGAAAAAAAGTTCTGGAAACAAATGTTGGAGAGGAATTATTACAGGAAGTTTATATTTTGAATAGTTTGATGGAATATCGTTATATGAATTGAGGTCACTCCTAACAATTTAAAGAAAAGGACAGTTATCTGTAATGTAACGGGTTCAGTTTTCGAGTACAAAACATGAAATAACAAGGAATATCGGTATTTAACATATAAATTAGCATAAGATCAGAGGTTGTGCTTGAATTCGAGATGTTTGTGTGAATGTAGGGGCTGCGGGAAACGGCTCGCTTTCCATGGGGCGGGCGCTGAGCCTCCTCGGACTTCGTCCTGTGGGGTCTCAGCTGTCCCGCACATCCCATAGGAGTCTCCCCGTTTCCCTCCGCCCCTTTACCATATAAGTGTCTCGATACCCCTTCAAGAAAAGGCAGCCATTCCTAAGTTTGCATGTAGATAGTCCTTCTGGGAAAGGGATTCGTTTCTCACACATCGAATGGTGGGGGGCTTGGGAATCTCCCCGTTTCCTAGCCACTCATCCTTTGCTTTTAATGAACGGCCCTACTGCCATAAGTCGTCTTCTGTGTTCGCTACAACATATGGAACAAGTGTGCAGTTGCAAACTCCTATCTATGAATAGCCTACAATTTGAAGAACCAATTACTGAGGTTTCCGTCTGTCTCACAATGGCAAGGAGTCTCGCGATTTCCCGGACCTCCAAACGCTTTCAACCATAACGGAAACAACATCTCTCGAAGCTAAAGGATGCTTTAGTTGAAGAAGAAAATATAAAGAAAAACGCTTGGATATTAAAATGTCCAAGCGTTTTTCTTTACCAATTGTAATGTTATTTAGTATGTTAATTAGTTCGATAATTCTGTTGCTATTTTTCCCTCTACATATGTTTTTGTACTCCAAAACCGAACTATTTATCTGTAATGATAGCGTCCTTTTTTAATTTAAATGGAATCTCTTTGGATAAACTCTTTTGAAATACGATGCTAGTCGATTTTATGTAAATTGGTATAAGGTTGGTTCTAGACTAGTTGACCAGTATTTATCAACATGTTACTATTATGTCACATATTATAAGTTACTAATTGGTCACATGTGATGGTGATTATATACGATTTACGAAAGGAATAATGTCATGGAAAGAGAGCTTACCAGTGTATTTAGGGCATTAGGGCATCCGATTAGAAGGCAAATTCTTGATTTACTCAAGGAATCACCTAAAACAACCGGTGAATTAAATGATTTTTTTCCAAACGTTACTAGGTATTCGATTATGAAGCATTTAAATATTTTGGAAGAAGGAAACTTAGTGGTGGTCAGGCGTGAAGGGAAATATAGAAGAAACTTTCTTAATGCAGTACCCCTTCAAGAAGTGCATAACCGGTGGGTAGGTAAGTATATTCAAACAACTGCTAGTTCATTGCTTAACTTACGAGCAACTGTAGAACAAAACGGAGGGAAACAGACAATGACAACGAACGATAATAATTTTCATATCGAGCAAGAAATATTTATGGCTGCGCCACGAGAAGAAGTGTTTAAAGCGTTAACAGAAAAAGTACAAGATTGGTGGGAATTCCGGTTGGCTCCAGAAGGTAAAACATCTTATTTTACATTTGAGCCAGTTCCAGGAGGACAATTTATCGAAAAATGGGGGGAGAATGATGGAGCAATCTGGGGAAACGTTTATTATGTGAATGCTCCAGAAGAAATTCGTTTATATGGTCACCTTGGTATGCAAGGCGCAGTAAACAGTTCCTATACCTATCGTTTGATTGAGCAAGATGGTGGAACACTATTTCAGCTTTCACATTCAGCATCTGGTATTATTCAAGAAAATTGGGAGCAAGATCACTCTAAGGGTTGGGAATATCTTCTTGGAACCTTACTTAAAAATTATGTAGAAAAACAATAAATACCAAATTTGCTGATTTTTATTTATGTTGCCCTGTTGATATTATTTAGCGGGAAAACCCATCACACTTGTTAAACTAAATACCTAGATTATGGAAGGGTCAGTTCCGAGACATTTTGGTGGTTTCCGTTACAAAGGATGGCGTTTGAAGGTCCGGGAAATCTCCAGCTTTCCGTGGGCAGACGCCAACTCTCCTTTGTTGAAGACTCGATACCGTGATCATAGGGTTCGTTACCGTATAAGGAATAGGGGTGACTTTGAAACAACTCGCTTTCCTGCGGGGAACTGGCAAGCCTCCTCAATCGTTGACACTCCCTGTGGGGTCTCGTGGTTTCCAAGCCACCCCATTCGACATGAAAATGAACGAACCCCTAGCATAGGAGAATGCGTCTGCCCTCCCAAACTCTATACGGCAAACGGATCTTCTTGTTATTCAACAATCTGGGGAGATTGTTGAATAGGAGAAGAAACCTCCTCAATGTGGAAGTTAGAAAAAGATTAGTGAAAGTTTAGTCTTTTAATTGTTTGGGATTTTATGTAGGATGAAATATAAGAAATTTACAATGTACTGCTCAAGAGAAGAGAAGATTGTGAATCAAGAACAGGGCTAACATCATCATCTTTATAAGTTATATAAAGGAATTATTTCCTCACTTAATTTTTTTCCAATAATCATTTTAATTGGCCTTATATGGAGAACTGAGGGTAGTGTGATTAACATTTTCATGTAAGCCAATTATAAAATAGGACCAAGGGAGATATTGTTGCAATACTGAATAATGGTAGTCGTAGGGTAAATCTTTGCTAATAAAGTAGTGGATACGAATTGGGTTATACGAAAAGTATGAACAAAAATCATAGAGTGTCTATGATTTTTTGTTTTTTGTAGAAGAATATACATGGATAGAAATATGACAAAACATTCTAAGGAGATATGATGACACAAAATAATGAAATAGGATGGAACTTTGATAACAGTTATGCGCGTCTGTCGGAGTCATTTTATGAAAGCGTTGAACCAACTCCTGTAAGCTCACCAGAGTTGGTCATTCTTAATAATTCTTTGACGAAATCTTTGGGGTTGGACATTAAGCATTTACAAAGTGAAGAAGGTATAGAAGTTTTGGCAGGCAATCAAATTCCCGAAGGTTCTTTGCCTATTGCCCAGGCTTATGCAGGCCATCAGTTCGGGAACTTTACCATGTTAGGTGATGGTCGAGCTGTACTGCTTGGTGAGCAGATTACCCCTTCAGATGAACGGTTTGATATTCAACTTAAGGGGTCAGGACGAACACCTCTTTCCCGCGGGGGTGATGGACGAGCGACACTTGGCCCTATGTTACGCGAATATATCATCAGTGAGGCCATGCATGGCCTTGGTATTCCTACCAACCGCAGTCTCTCTGTAGTGACAACCGGGGAGGCTGTCATTCGCGAAACCAAGTTACCTGGTGCCATTCTAACCCGTGTAGCTGCCAGTCATCTGCGTATTGGAACCTTTGAATACGTGGCAAATTGGGGTAGTACAGAGGAACTTCGGATGCTTGCTGACTATGCAATAGAACGTCATTTTCCAGACATTGAAGATAATGAAGATCGTTATCTTTCGCTATTTGAAGCAGTGATCAAGCGTCAAGCCGCGCTCATTGCCAAATGGCAACTGGTCGGCTTTATCCATGGAGTGATGAACACTGATAACATGACCATTAGCGGAGAAACGATTGATTATGGGCCGTGCGCCTTTATGGATGAATATGACCCGGCAACGGTATTTAGTTCGATTGATGTTCAAGGTCGCTATGCCTATCAGAATCAGCCGCCGATTGGTCAGTGGAACCTGGCACGCTTTGCGGAAGCCCTTTTGCCACTGTTTCATGAGAGTCAAGATCATGCGGTCGAACTGGCTCAGGAGGCTCATGCTAAGTTTGAGGAGCTGTATCATAGTCATTGGCTTGCGGGAATGAGGAAAAAACTAGGAATACAGAACGAAGAGGAGCAGGATGAGGCCTTAATCGAAGACCTTCTCAGTATTATGAAGAAGCATCGTGTCGACTTTACCAATACGTTTCGGGCCTTAACGTTAGGCAAACCGGAGGATACGGTCATGAATGGGACGACAGAATTTACTCACTGGTATGACCAGTGGCAGACAAGACTGGCCAGACAGGAAGAATCAAAAACCTCTTCCTATCAGTTGATGAAGAGCTCGAATCCTGCTGTTATCCCTCGTAACCACAGGGTAGAAGAGGCGCTTGAAGCTGCAGTGAACAAAGGAGACTACAGTGTGATGGAGCAGCTTATGGATGTGCTTTCAAATCCTTATGCGTATTCTCCTGAACAGGAGGAATATACCAAATTGCCCGAACCATCAAGTGGTCCATATCGAACCTTTTGCGGAACATAATGTGAGCTGTAAAGTAAGGCTGAGAAAATGTTGGGAAAATACGGAAAGTGGGGAAGTCTCCTCGAACACTTATTTTAATTATAAGCAAGAGGGGAAAATATTATATGCAGACTATCCAGGTGGAGAAATACTAAAAGGTAAAATTATAGGTGTCGTTCATGATGATGATTCTCTTGAGTTTCGATACAATCATGTAAATACACTTTATGAAATAAGGGGGGAAATGTAAGTCCAAACCTAGGTTAACATCTGACGGAAGAATTGAATTATTTGAAAACTGGCAGTGGTTAGACAGGGAACAAAACGAAGGGGAATCCCTTATAAGAGAAGTATAATCATGCTTATTCATGGGGAAAGGGCGCAATTCCACACTAATGGATTGCGTCTGTAATCTCCATGTACAAATACAAATTGTTTTTGTTTCTGTTTTTAAGCAGATTGTTCAACTTCATGTGAAGATAATATTATTAACTTGATCAAGGGTTATTGTAGATAGCTGATATCGTTTGTCATACCTCGAAAGATTGATATGGCGAGATATTAATAAACTGGGATGACGCTACGATGATTTCAAGTCTCGTCCCCAAGACTATAGTCTTGGGGAGGGGATTTTTTTATGTTTCCTACAACGGGGGTTATTTGCGCTTTCATTTTCTCTGATAAGAATGTTTCCAAAGGAGTACGTTTTTTTTTTATATTTCATTGAACAATAGATTGATATTTTTACTTTATTTTGAAACAATAAGTCTGTTTGGCACTATAATAGGGGAGCGGCGGTGGACTTTATGTAGTGCATAATTGTTACAATTCTCCTGGTCAAAACGAAAGTAGAAACTATTAATCTAGTAATCAACTGAATTAATGTTAAAATATATATCATAAACAAGTATATATATAATGCTAGGGGGGAGAACATGCCGAGGGGATTTGCTAAAAGGAATGCTGAAAGAATAGTTAGGATAGGGAAATTCTTTAAGTTTGTTCTCCCTATCCTGCTATTTTTCGTGGTTATTTACGCTCTCATAAATAGTAGTATCATAGGAGAGGGAGTATCCAGTGGCTTTAGCACAGGAGAAAATTTATCGCAGCAAGTTTTACAGTATGAAGATGATGTAAGTAAGTATGCTCGAGAAGAAGGTATAGAGGATCACGTTGGAATTCTTCTTGCCTTAATGATGCAAGAATCTGGAGGGAGAGGGGATGACCCTATGCAAGCTTCGGAATCGCTTTGTGGTTCTGTCGGTTGTATAACTGATCCTGAACGCTCCATAGAACAGGGCGTTTCTTATTTTGCACATACTTTAGAGCAATCTGGACAAGACGTAAAATTAGCCCTTCAATCCTATAATTTTGGTGCTGGTTTTATTGATTACGTAATGAACAATGGTGGAGAATACACACAAGAATTAGCTATCGAATTTTCAGCCATGAAATATAATGAATTAGAACATACAGGAAATTATAGCTGTATTCGTTCTGAAGCCGAACAGTATGATGCTTGTTACGGTGATATATATTATGTAGGTGCGGTATTGGGGTATTATCAATCGGAAAATGAAGATGACGGCTCTGAATGGTCCGTTATAATTGATAACGCTGATGAAGAAAGAATATCAGCATAAAACACAAAAGGACCCGTTATCCTTTTCAATTGGAGAACGGGTCCTTTAAAGTTAGAAATCTACTCTTCTATGATCCTTTTATGTTTCTTGAAATAATCATCTTTACCGAAAGAATATTGTGAATAACAAAGAACGTAGACGAACATATAATCTAAGAATTGGATTGTTCGCCTATGGATAGGAGGTTCATTGTGCGTCATTTAAATGTTTTTAACCATTTATACATATTTTACTCGTTTGTTTTTTTATTAAATGTGATCCATGTTTTTTGGTCTCACCCTGTTCTTTATTCGATTATTGGCATTCTTGGGATTATAATGATGATGATTAACTTTCCTCGATCCGACCGTGTTTTTAAGATTCTTGGAGGGATTCTCTTAGCAGCGGGTACTTTTTTCTTTCTCTCAAGTGACGTGTCTGCTGGATCAATTCCTTCCTTTTTTGCCGGGAATATCGGGTTGTTATTTCTTTTGTCAATGCTTCCATGGATGAATAGTGTTGTGAAGGCTGGAAGGTATAATAAATTGCTGCAGTCTTTGCTTGGAGGTAACGTGAAAGATATGGGGTCTTTATACGTGCGCAGTGAAGTGACGATGGTGTCACTTGCTGCTTTTTTGAATTTATCTTCAGCGACAATATCTCAAGACTTGTTAAAGACTCAGTTAAATAAAGTAAAAACCAAGGTGAAGAATAATTTTATTGTCATGTCTACCTTGAGAGGGTATTCACTCGCATTGCTTTGGAGTCCGCTAGAGATTTTATTAGCTACGTCTATATTTATTACGGGAGCAAATTACTTAGAGGTTTTACCTTGGATGTTACTTATTGCTTTGCTTGGATTTTTAGTAGATGCGGGAATTGGGAAAATGCTCTTTCGGAAACATGACGTTGGAAATCTCGCGTCTGAGGCAGAGAATCGGGAAGTAAATAAAAAGAAATTAATGCAATTCATAATCGCGCTTGTGCTCTTTTTATTCGTCGTAGTTTTCTTGGCGAATGTAGTCCAGTTTGACTTTTTATTTGCCGTAACGATTGCGATCTTCCCTTTTGCGTTAACATGGGCGGTTTTAATGAAACGGAAAAAGAGCTTCTTAAAAATAGGATGGCCTGCATGGAAAAGGCAGACAAATCATTTAAATAACTTTGTTGTATTATTGTTGTCTTTATCTTTTCTAACAGAAACGTTGAATGCTTCGCCGTATTTACAAATTTTGCAGGATCCTATTGTTGCACTCGAAGGACATCCGCTGCTAATTATGCTCTTCATTCAAGCCGCGTTTCTTGGTATGACTGTGTTAGGTGTTCATCCATTAGCTACGATGGGAATCTTTGGTGGAGTCAGCGAGTTACTAATGGGAGCTTTACCTACAGTAACGCTAACTGTACTTTTAGCAAGCAGTGCTATAGCAACAGTGCCTTCTGCTCCTTATGGGTTGATTGTAACGATAACTTCTGTGGGGTTAAGAATGAATCCATATGAAATCGTATTAAAAAACCTTCCATACAGCTTGTTGTGCGGTTTCCTAGGAATATTAGTCGCTTTGCTTACATTGGAAATATATTAATCGTACGCTATTGGAAATATGTAACTGGAAGCTTGATAAAAAATTGACATAGCAATCCCCGTCTTTAGCATAATGAGTTTCTCCGTCGGCTGTTTGCATTACTCAACGTACACGGAATTTCTCAATGAGGCCAAAGAGGTTATTGGGGACAAATATCTCGTATTCGAACATACTAGGGAATAAGCCGATTTTAAAAAGTAATATTGAAAAAAGAGTATCAGCAAGCATCTTTGCTGATACTCTTTTTCTTGTTTTTTTAAAAAATGATTTCAGACTAAAATGCAGTCCTGCTCAGCACTTAACTTCAATTTAATCCCAACCATCACTTGGTCTTTTTATGTTAATACAGTTATACAATAGTATCGTAGAATATTAAAGCAATAATAGTTTCAATTGTTGGAAGTACATATTTGTCATTTGGGGTTTAATGAGGGGAATAATTGTAATGAAGGAGTGAGTGATTATATGAGCATAGGAACTATATTGATTGGAGTGGGGCTTGTTTTCTTGTTTATTTTTATAATAGCTATTGCTTCAGTTAAAAAGTAACTTGTGAAAGTTGAAAGTGTTAATTACAGACTACGCTAATAATAATTAATAATGGATACCATTTCACCCCCACGGCTTAGGAAGGGGTGAAATGGTTTTGAATGAATTGTTGGTGTTAGCCCTTATAAATATTTTATGTTCGGATCCTTTTAGTTTTATAGAACTTTATTTTGAAAAACTCATCTTCATAGCAAGAACTAAAAATGTAAACAGATTAATATTCTTTGTTTTTCTCATGATTAATCCCTCCTAATTGTCTTATTATTTCGACTAAAATAAGAATAGCACGCTACCTATAACTTTCATAGAAACATGTAAGGAAATCTAACATGGAATTTAAAGTAGTGTGTGACTATGCATTAAGAAGCTGCCAAAAGTTTTTGGCAGCTTTGTTTATTATGTTTGTCGCAGATAAGCTTTTCTCATTGTTTAAATGGTATATCACAAATGATCAACGCTTCTCTGTTACCAGAAATGCGTTATTATTTATGGGAATTTTAAAAAAGAACTTCTCAAATGGAGATGGTTTCGATATACTATAACTGTACTATTTATACTAATACGGTTAATACAGTTGTAATAAACATCGATTTGGAGGTGTATACATGTTTGAATTGGACTTTAGAAGTCGAAGGCCCATCTATGAACAGCTAGTGGAGAAGCTGAAGGAGCTTATTATCAATGAAGTTCTTAAGAAGGATGAAAAACTTCCTTCCGTCAGAGAACTTGCCCAGCAATTGACGATAAATCCCAATACGATACAAAAAGCATACAGAGAGCTTGAGTCACAAGGATATATATACTCATTAAAAGGAAAAGGAAGTTTTGTATATCCCGTGAATAAAACAGATAATGACGAGGAGTTGAACAAAGTGCGGGAAGAGTTGAGAAAGTTATTCGCTGAGGCCATTTATCTTGGAATTACTTCTAAGGAAATTGAATTACTTCTCCGTGAAGTGGAAGGAGGTCAAAAGAATGATTGAAGTGCGGAATGTTGATAAATCATTTGAAAGAGAAGAAGTTTTGAATCATGTCACGTTTCATGTTAGACAAGGGTCTATTTATGGATTGTTAGGGTCAAACGGTGCTGGAAAAACAACGTTGATGCGAATGATTGCCGGTATATTGAAGCAGCAATCGGGTAAGTTCGTGTTCTAGAGGAAGATGTTTTTGAAAATGAAAACGTGAAAAAGCGAATGGTTTTTCTGCCAGATACCCTTTATTTTTTGCCCCAATATACAGTGAAGCAGATGGGTAATTACTATCAGGAAATCTATCCATCTTGGAATGAGGAACGCTATCAAAAGTTGAAAGAGATTTTCCATTTGGATGAAAATAAAAAGATTAGTCAATTTTCTAAAGGTATGCAACGACAAGTCGCTTTTTGGTTGGCGATGTCTGTGATGCCTGATGTACTTGTTTTAGACGAGCCGTTCGATGGGTTAGATGCCGTCATGAGAAAAAAGGTGAGGAGTCTGATCATCCAGGATGTGGCAGATCGAGAAATGACCGTTTTGATATCCTCTCACAATCTTAGAGAAGTAGAGGATATTTGTGATCATGTCGGAATCTTACATAAAGGTGAAATGCTTCTTGAAAGAGATTTGGATGATTTAAAAGCAGATGTGCATAAGATCCAAGTAGCCTTTAAAGATGAACAAGAAGTTATATTGCAAAGCGATCTAGAGATCCTGTACCACGAAAAAAGGGGAAGTGTCGTCCTGATGATAGTGAAAGGAAGCGAAGAGGAAGTAACCAATATCATTCAAAAATATCATCCAGTTATTTTTGATCGGCTACCTCTTACGTTAGAAGAGATATTTATTTATGAAATGGGAGGTGCCGGTTATGCCATTGAAAACATCCTCGTTTAAGAAGGAAATTTTCAAACAGGATTTTCGAAATGTAGGCTGGGTCAGTATCATGTACTTGGTTGGGTTGCTATTCACGCTACCTCTTCAACTAGCGATGGCACTTAGTGATGACTATGGCGTCGAACCAAGTAGTGCAGGGTTGTTTGCATCAACCTTCATATTTGAGATCCAGTGTTTGTTCCTTTTTATCATGCCGGTATTGATGGCAGTTTTTCTATTTCGCTATATGCATGTTAAATCGTCTTCTGATTTTATCCATAGTTTGCCGATTCGACGGGAGAAATTATTTAATTATCATATAGCATCAGGTCTTGTTTTCTTAATCGCTCCCATTATCTTGAATAGTATCATCCTTTTAGTGTTTATCGGAGCGGCGGACGTTTCTGAATTTTATACTGTCAACGATCTTGGTTACTGGACAGGGTTAATGGTAATCGTTACATTGCTTGTTTTCATGTCTGGTGTTTTTGTTGGTACATTGACAGGGTTATCTGCAGTACAAGGGGTTCTGACTTATATCTTGTTGGTTTTCCCTATAGGAATCTTTGGTTTAATTTCTTTTCACTTAAGTTTCTATATCACTGGATTTTCAGAGAGTGTGGTATTGGATCAACTTGGCCAACAATTATCACCTATTGTTGATGTCGTAGAATATTACCCTATGAATCCAGGTGAAGGTTTCTTACCGGTCGATTATGTAACCTTAGGAATCTATGTTGTTGTAGCCGTTCTCTTTTACTTAGTTTCTAAGTTTATATACAAAAAACGTCAGTTGGAATCAGCGTCCCAGGCGATAGCCGTTACATGGCTGAAACCAATATTCAAATATGGAGTGACCTTCTGTTTTGCGTTATTTGGTGCTATGTATTTCGGTGGGACCCAAAACACCTATCCATGGATTATTTGTGGATATGTTCTTGGCGGTTTGTTTGGTTACTTCTTATCTACCATGCTGGTGAAAAAGACATGGCGAGTGTTTTCTTTCTCCTATTGGAAAAGTTTTGCATGGTATGGGCTGGCGGTTGCCATATTGTTAAGTGTGATTCCGTTACTAATGATGGGATATGAAGAACATGTACCAAAGAGTGGTGAAGTAGAGAGTGTATTTTTGGGCACGGATTATTATCACTATGAAAACTATATAAGTAGTGGTCAAGGAAAGCTCATACAATCTGGTGAAACGTTAGAAGCGGTCCGGAAGTTCCATGAAAAGATGATTCAAGAAGGAAATCCGCTGGACCGTAATGGGGAAAGATTCTTTATTGCTTACGAAATGAAAAATGGGGATAAGGTACAGCGTTCTTATCAAATCGATCAAAATAGAGTGGAAACATCGTTACAAACTGTAGCGGAAACAAAAGAATATAAAGAAATGAACTACCCTATCCTTAATGTAGATGCTAATCAAGCGCAGAGGATAAACTTACATTCCCCACATATGGGTGATGAGGTGTATATCGTCGATCCTGTCAAGATAAGTAGCTTCTTAGAACAGATAAAAGAAGATATTTATGAAGGATCGTATGAAAATATGGGATCGTCACAAGGTCTGGAATCGTATGGAGAAATAATGCTAGAAGGAGAAGAACCTGTCCAATTTTCCTTGGAAAGATTTTATGAAAAAGCAAATGAATGGTTACAATCGGAGGGTCTTTACGATCAAGTGATTGTTCAAGCAGAAGATGTCAATTACGTAGAGGTTTATCCTTGGGATCAATCTACCGAAATACCAGTTCATGCTGCTTTTGAACAGATGCAAAGAGGAAACATCGATCCATTGAGAATAGAAGACACGCAAGAGGTTGAGCAGGTGTTACAAGGGAAAACAAATCAACAGAACGGTTCCTATTTAGCAGGGATATATTTTCGCGAAAGATTCTCCCATGCTGATGCTGTATTAAGCTTCCAAAAAGACGAAGCGCCTAGCTTTGTTAAGGATTACTTCGATGGCAAAGAGTAAGGGGGGCAAGGATGTGTCGGATATCAACTTTAATGATTTATTCACTAAATATTACAGTCGGGTTTATTATACAGCTCTTAAAATTACTAAAGAAACAAGCGCTGCTGAAGATGTACTCCAAGAAACATTTATCAAAGCCTATGATAAATTCAATGAAATAAAAGACGTAAACAAGGTTGGGGCGTGGTTATCAACTATTGCTTCACGAAAGGCAATTGATTTTCTGAGAAAAGAGAAGAAAATCGTCTTGTTATCGATCGAAGACTATCCGATACTTCTACCATTTGAAATTGCTGAATCAAAAGTAGAAAACGAATGTGAACAGATCATCTTAGAAGAAGAAATCAAGAAAAAAATTAGTACATTATCTCCGAAGCTTCGATCGGTCTTTCAACTACATTACAATCAGCAGCTAAGAGAAAGTGAGATTGCTAGTAAGCTTAACTTATCGAAGGCTGCTGTGAAATCTCGACTATACCGTGCGCGATTAGCAATGAAGAACAAAATGAAGAGCAGATTTGAAGAACACAATACGGCATAACAAAAAGGTGTTCCGACCACTAGTTGGAACACCTTTTGTTTAATTTTTCAAGAGTATAGGACGGCAAGTCGATAATATGATCTGCGTTCAATTATAGATGTACATGAGAGGGGGGGGGGTGATCAACAGTAGGACTTATCAACTGTGTTTTAGCTTTATACTCGTATAGACATCTTAAAGAAGTGGAGAACCAATGCAGCTCTTAGACAATCAACCCTTACCCATCATCTTCCATCCCGATAACATTTACCACAGTCTTGATAAAAAAACTTTCAGGGCCTACCATCTAAGATATTGAATTCATCTTTCAACAAGTATCCCGCCTGCGGGAACCTAAAACCGGCTTTCCATCCGCCGATTCCTTTGAGATTATATTTTTTAACTAAGCGATACTTGGTAGAAGGGACCTAGCATCTTCAAACCAAACTTCATGAAGGTCTCCGGCATCGTCATAATAACGGAACCATGGTGTTGCTTTTTCAAAACTGTAATTAATCTTACCTGATTTTTTAGCGGCAATGCTTAGTGCTTTTTGTTGAGAATAGGCTTCTGCTTCCTTAGCTTTTGATGTAGTATTCCAGTCATAGGCATACATAGCAATGCCTAAGTAAATCTTGTTGCTTGGGATCACGGAGACAGCATAATTGATCGTTTCATCTACTTGTTTTATTGGTGCAATTGATCCGGCTTCTCCTCCAGACCAGTGCCAATTATAAGTCATTAAAAATATGAAATCTGAATGTGTTCCTAGAGTTTGGTAATCATAGGCGCTGTGATGAGCGGGCTGTCGATTCCCTTGCATCGGTGGTATGGACACTCCAACTTCTCCGCCAATTTTTTTCATGCGCTTGTTTAATTTTTCGATAAATGTATTATAAAGAGCCCTGTCCTTTGGCTTTAAGTTCTCAAAATCGATGATCACGCCTTTATATTGCTTTTGATCTACTAATGTGGCCAAATTTTCAATAAGTGTTTGCTGCTTGCTAGAATCAGCAAGTAACGAATGAGCAAGATCAGAGTCAAACCCTTGGGAGGTTAAGTTGGTAATTGTAGCATAAGGAGTTAATCCTTTTTGCCATGCCAGTTTAATGGCTTCCTCCCCATGTAAGCTACTTAAATCTCCATCTATATTGGCACGGTATTCAAAGAATCCAATTGCACTCAAATATTCACTATAGAAATCCATCATCCATTTATTTTCTGCTGGTGTGGATGGTAAAAAGAACGCTCCTGCATCGATATTCCGTTTAGTACTCTGGGGAATTTTTAACCGTTGTCCTACATGGACAGTTTCGGATGATAGGTTGTTTAGCTTCACTATTTGTTCAATAGAAGTCTGATGAAGGTTCGCTATTTTCCAGAGAGAATCTTGTTGGTCTATTACATACTCATTACCTGGAATAGATAATGATTGGCCAGGCAAAAGTTTGGAGGGATCTTTTATGCCATTGATTTCTTGCAATTTATCTGGAGAAGTTTTGTATTTTTCGGAAATTCCCCATAGGCTATCACTTTCTTTGACGGTATAAATAATACTCGCATGAACGTTTGACATAGGGAGCATACAAGTAATAACTAAAAATGTAAGAAGAAATTTTTTCATATCCATAGTCCTTTCCAATTAGCCTCATTTTTCATTAGTCTAAGTAAAAAAGTGTTCTCTATTCAGACCGTCCCAGGTGTAGTACTATACAAGAATAAAGTTTTAACTAAACGATGCTACTTACAAAGGAGGGTGCGTATGGCAGAATTAATTTGGTTGAATGACCGTGTCAAGTTAGAGGACGTCCGTGAATGGATCCAGTCATCTGTGGTTAATGTAAAAGATGTAGCTGGCCCAAAAGAAATATTTCGTGCAAATGATTGGGGGATAACAGCAAGGTTTAGATTGTTCTATGAACAGGGGAAGGAAGATATTGTATGTAAAATTGGTTTCTTGCCTATCTTTAAATCCTCGCCCGTTATTTACAAGTTGTTAAGTGAATCTTGTCCTGATAATGTTCCTGAGCTATTAGACTGGAAATATGATAAAGAACAAACTTGGATGTTATTCACTATGTTTAAAGGAGAACTCGTTAGGGACACCAAAACAATGGATTCGATAGTGAACACAGCAAAAGCATTAGCTGAAATCCAGGTTAGCGTAAGTGAAGAGATAAAAACTAAAGAGTTTGATATACCGACTATCGGGATAGAAAAGATACCTGATTTATATCGATCGATTTTAAATGATATAAAAGATAAATATATTGCGGTATGGAAAAGGGAATCAGTATCCTTGTCTGAGCAGTTCAACCTACCATTAGAAGAAGTAAAAGAGCTTACTGATTTACCACTTATTGAATCCTATCTGCCGCTTATCGAAGAATGGAGTGAGGGACTTTCTTATCGAGAGTATCCTAATTCGATTTATCATATTGATTTGCATACTAATAATGCTATCAGTCAGTTTGACGGTAATATATTAATTTTTGATTGGGAAGAAGCAACTATAAGTCATCCATTTTTCTCACTCGAAAAATTATTGGGTGATGCCCGCCAATTTGATGAAGTTGGTTCAACGCGTATTAAAAGTACCACTGGATTATCTTACACGCCCTCGGAATTGGTTATTCGTGAGGCATATTTAAAGGAGATCCCTTGGTATACCTTTGATGAACGTCAACGTGATTTCGATATAGCAAGATGTTTAGCTCCTATCCAATACATCTATTTGAGTACCTACTTTTTAAATCAATCGGGGTGGGTGAAAGAGGCACCTAGTTTAATCGCATTTGATATGTTAAAAACTTTAAAACGATGGAAAGAAATGCCGATATAGAATCCGAAGATTTAATTGACCCTATAGGATGAGGTTGAGGATTAAAACTCAAATAACATAATGATATTAGCTGTTGTCAACGTGCTAATGACTATGTTAATTGTATTTTTTATAGACCAATTAGGTACTTGTAATTTTTGTGAAAATATTTGTAGAAGACTCGATTCGATATGATTGTGTGGAGAAAGGGGCGGTGGGGAAGGAGTCTCCCCCTTCCCCACCACGCCAATTGAAGTCTGATATAGACCGATAGGAAACGGAACCCGTTGTCCTTGCTAAGCTTCCTTTTATAGAACCTTTAAGGCAAGCAGTGCCATTGGTGTTTAAAGTTTCTCTACTTTTCGTGTAGTTCATCAAGAGGTACGAGATTTTTTTGTTGTGGATTTTCGAGTACATAAATGTTTGCGGTTTTGTGTTGTTCATCAATTTGTTCAATGTAAACGGGATTGCCTTGATAAGTAACGCTAATCAAATTTTCTGATTCTCGAATTTCTTTTGCTCGTTGTGTGTCCATGAGTTTGTCCTCCTTTTTGCAAGTTATCTGTAAGTAATTAAACAATAAATATCGTTACATGGTTAATATGAGTTATCTTGTCATTAGTTATTCTTTTAACATCGAATATAATATGTGCTCCGTTTAAACGAAATGCTACGAGAGTCTGAAATTCAGTATTAATCAATAAGTATGACAGAAAGATAAAAGCCTGTTTTGCTGGCAACATTTATTTATTGAATAAAAAAGTTCCAGTACCCGGCTTGTTAATATGTAATGTATGCAGGGTACTGGAACATTCATTGCACGTTAAAGTAAGCGCTTACAAAATTAGGAAAGAATGCCTCTCCGAAATAACTCGGCAACAGCATGGGTACGGTTATGTGCTCCGGTCTTTTTGATGGCTGATTTCACATATTGCTTAACTGTGGCGTCACTTATTTTCATTACATCTGCCATTTCTTTTGTGCTTTCACCTTGGGCAATCCTTCTCATGACTTCAAATTCTCTTTTACTTAGTAGATCTGAGTCCGAGGTATGGTTCATGGTTTGAATAAATTTACCAATCAGCTTTCCGTATAAAGTGAAAGATGAAAGCATATCGCTATCTAACTTTATGCCCTTTTCAAATTCTGTACTGCAAAAATATCCGACCACGATGGAATCAAAACAAATCGGCACAACTAACATGGAATTGACACTGGAAGGAATAACATATTTACTGCTCGTTTGTTTTAAAAATTCTATCCCTGTACAATATTTTGCCTGTTTTTCTCTGATGGATTTGTAAATGATTGGCAAAGACCTAATATCATCTCTAATGTCATTGATATATACCAAGTCAGTTGAAGAAGTCATTAAAATAATTCCTTCTCCTAAGTAACCTAACGGCGAATATCTAAAAAGATATGAGTTTTTAACGGGGAAGAGTTTCATATACGTTTCGATAATTCTATACAATTGTTCTTCTTGACATGAATCGACCTCTAGCTTACGAACATGGTCATGAATGGTAGAAGTAGATGTCAATTTTATACCTCCTTTTGGTTAGGTCAGTATATAGAAAATTGGGAATATTATTATTATAAATAAAATTATATCATGAAGGTAGACATTTTAGGATGGTTTTCCTAGAAATGTACTTACTATTTGTAAAAGGGAGAGGATTATATTGGCAAATCTAGACCCTCAATCAAAATTGTATTTGGAGACGTTCAATCAAATGCCGGCTTTGCATAAGATGGATCCCCAAACCGTAAGAGAAATGATGGCACAGGCTCCTCCTGTAGAAGTAGAAATGGCCCCTTTAGCTAAAACCGAAGATCGAATGATTGATGTTGGAAATGGTGAAGAAATAAAAGTTAAAATTTATACACCAGAAGGAGAGGGCCCGTTTCCTGTTTTTGTATATTACCACGGAGGTGGATGGGTGTTAGGTGATATTGAAACTTCTGACGCCAGCTGTCGCATGCTAGCTAATAAAACTAGTAACATTGTAGTTTCAGTGGAATATCGTTTAGCTCCAGAGCATAAGTTTCCGGTTCCCGTAGAAGATTCCTATGCAGCTTTGCTATGGGCACATGAAAATGCTATATCATTTAATGGAAGCGCTTCCAATATAATAGTAGGTGGAGATAGTGCGGGTGGAAATCTAGCAACTGTTGTTTCTATGATTGCAAGAGATCAAAACGGACCGAAAATTGAAGGACAAGTGTTGCTATATCCTGTGACGAGCTTAGAGTACGACACGGATTCCTATCAAGAGTTTAAAGAAGGGTTTGGTTTAGATCGAGACTTAATGATCTGGTTTGGGGATCATTATATTTCTAAAGAACAGGACAAAAGAAGTCAGTATGCAGCACCATTAGCGTCAAATCATTTAGAAAATCTACCTTCCACACTTATCGTAACAGCAGAAAATGATGTCTTGCGTGACGAAGGAGTAGCTTATGCTGAAAAACTTAAAAAAGCAGGAGTGAAAGTTGAAACGATCAGGGAAGCTGGAATGGTTCATGGATATTTTACAACAATGGCCGTTTTTTCGGATCGAATTAAAGGTACTATTACTCAAATCAATCAGTTCTTAAGTAAAAACAAACAAAATGTATAGTCTTGTAAACCCGATTCTTTTGAAAAAGAGTTAAAAAGTATACAAGGAGGTAGAAAGAATTATGGTATCTACTAATCAACATCAGGCACCTGATTACGATGCAATTGTGATTGGTGCAGGATTTTCTGGATTATATATGCTTCATCGTTTAAGAGAAGCTGGTTATTCTGTTCGAGTTTATGAGGCAGCCGATGGTGTGGGTGGGGTGTGGTATTGGAACCGATATCCTGGCGCTCGTTGTGATTCGGAAAGTATCTATTATAATTATACTTTCTCTGAAGAGTTATATAGGGAATGGACATGGTCTTCTCGCTATCCAAAACAGTCAGAAATTTTGGATTACCTTAATTTCGTGGCTGATAAGTTTGAACTGCGGACAGATATCCAGTTTGACACCAAAATTAAGGCAGCACATTATGATGAAACGAACCACAAATGGAATATTGAGACCGGCGATGGAAATAATGTGTCTGCGAAATACTTTATTACCGGAGTAGGTTGTCTGTCAGCAGCTAACATTCCAAACATAAAAGGTAAGGATACTTTCACTGGTGAATCCTACCATACCGGACACTGGCCTCACGAAGGGGTGGATTTCAAAGGGAAGCATGTCGGGATCATTGGAACTGGTTCAAGTGGTATTCAGTCTATTCCCGTTATTGCTAAGGAAGCGGATCATCTTACTGTTTTTCAACGTACACCGCAGTATAGTACGCCAGCAAAAAATCACCCTTATGATTTAGAAACAATTGAATATTCAAAAGAAAATTTTTATCAAATTAAGGAACAAATGAGAAACTCACCAGGGGGGATACCTGCAGAATTTCCAACCCAATCAGCTTTAGAAAATACACAGGAAGAACGGCAGGAGGTTTTTGAAGAAGCCTGGGAAAAAGGCGGCTTTTATATGCAAAACACATATAATGATATCACGATTAACGAGGATGCCAACGAAACATTAGCTGAATTCGTTCGTTCAAAGATTCGTGAAACTGTCCATGACCAAAAGATTGCTGAGAAATTAATGCCATCCTATTATTATGGAACGAAACGTCCAGTATTGGATACAAATTATTTTGAAACATTTAATAGAACAAACGTATCGCTCATTGATCTGAAAAACACTCCGATTCATAGAATAACAGAGAAGGGTGTTCAAACGACGGAAGAAGAGTATGAGCTGGACACACTTATCTTTGCGACAGGTTATGATGCGATGACAGGTCCACTGTTAAAGATTGATATTCGTGGTAGAGAAGGGGTTTCTTTAAAAGAGAAATGGGGTGGTGGAGCACAGACAAAAACTTACCTTGGTTTGACCAATGCAGGTTTCCCTAATATGTTTATGATTACTGGACCAGAAAGTCCTTCCGTGCTAAGTAATATGCCTGTTTCTATTGAACAGCATGTGGAATGGATTGCTGACTGTATTGATTATCTTTGTGAACATAATATAGATTATATCGAGGCAACTCCAGAAGCTGAGAATGCATGGAGTACACATTGTAGAGAGGTGGCCGAAGCTACGCTCTTCACAAAAACTGAGTCATGGTATACAGGTGCAAATATTGAAGGAAAACCACGGGGATTCTTGATTTATCTTGGAGGAGTGGGAGCTTATCGAGAGAAATGCAGTGAAATTGCCAATGAAGGTTACCCAGGATTTACGATGGTCATTTCTAAGAAACTCGTGATTTAAAAGCAATAATTTAGGGGGGGGGGATTCGCTTCTTAACTTAATGGTTCTGTCGTTAGATACAGAGAAAGGGCTCAGGCATGTTTTCTGAGGGGAGGACGGTAAGTCTCCTACTAGAGCTGAGGCCACTGAAAAAGTGAATTTAATAAGAAAATTAACTCAACCAACCACTATATATGCGAGTGATATTTCTTTAAGAATTTATACTATTTAACCGAAACGTAGCAGACTTGTTTTCTAAACTTAAAGTGGTTCCATTCCTCTGTCTTTACTAACGGAACCATTTTTTAACTCTTTATTCAACATATTGCCCGATGGTAGACGTTTAACATAGCTTAATAAAAAAAGCACCCAAACTAATTGGGTGCTTACATAACAAAATGAATTATTGTTCTTCTTCTTCGTTAAACCATAATGGGTCTTCGTCATCAACAAAGCCGTTATAATTAATGAGGACTTCTTCACCTGCTTTTATATCGTTATAAGCATAAAAGTCAAACGTGTCTTTCTCAAAGTTAATTTCATAATTTGCATTAGGCTCATACGAATGGTTAAACATCATACCATATCCTAAAAGAAAAGCAGTGTGATTTTCTCCGTACTCAAACGCATAATCCGCAAGCCGAGTTTGCTCTATAAATTGATGCTGATCATTAGGATAGGGAAGGACTGGAGCTTCATGGATTAGCTCATTTTTGCTTATATTGCGTGTTGCGAACACTCCTCTTCCGAACTCTTCATCAGTGAGTGTGGACAGTCTTACTTCAATCATGATAGTCACCTACGCCTTCTTTTCGATCAAAATTTGTAACTTCTTAAGTTTGACAGCTGAGTAAGATGAAAGCAACCTTTTTAGGTTATCTAAAGCCTAGCTTGGGAATGGATAATAAATTTTTTTGAAAAGTCCATTCATAAATGTATTTATTTTTTACTTGTATTACGATATACTAATAAACATAGTAATTTACTTGGTTTTAAAAAACAGAATGGTTGTAATTTTCTCATGATCTATTGACATTTATTGTGAATAAGCATATTATATGTAGCAATCATTAAATATCAATAATTTCATACGACTTTTCTTATCGTGAGAGGTGGAGGGACTGGCCCTTTGAAACCTCGGCAACGGATTTAATGAGCAAATCATTAAACACTGTGCCAATTCCAGCAGTGCTTTTCAGGCGCTCGATAGATAAGAAGATTGGAACTTACTGAATGCATCGTAAACCTCTCTTCTTATTTTTACTAAAAGAAGCGAGGTTTTTTAATTTGGCTTAGAGGGAGGTAATTATGGGAAACAATATTATTTATTATGACCGTTTCTCTAGTGACCCATTTGAAGGATGGCAACCAACTGATGATACAAAAGGTGCTGCTGAGGTTTTGCAGTGGGCTTATGAATCATATGGAGAGTCAATTGTATATGCTTGCAGTTTTGGAGCGGAAGGAATTGTATTAATTGATTTGATTTCCAAAGTAAAGAAAGATGCGGAAATTGTTTTTCTTGATACGGATGTCCATTTTCAAGAAACTTACGAACTTATTGATAAAGTAAAAAAAAGATACCCTGAGCTTAACATTCATTTAAAAAAGCCGGATTTAACACTAGATGAGCAGTCAAGTCAGTACGGTTCTGCTCTTTGGAAAAGACAGCCCAATCAATGTTGTTACATTCGAAAAATCAAACCGCTTGAGGATGCTCTTTCTGGAGCGACAGCCTGGATTTCAGGATTGAGAAGAGAACAGTCTCCTAGTAGAAGCCATACGAACTTTGTGAATAAGGATGAACGATTTGAATCAATTAAGGTATGTCCCCTTATTTACTGGACCTGGGATGATGTTTGGGATTATATCCGACTAAACGACTTGGATTACAATGTCTTACATGATCAAGGTTATCCTAGTATTGGTTGTATGCCCTGCACGTCTGCTGTGAATGAACAAGATGACGATCGTTCAGGTAGATGGAAGGGGTCAACTAAAACGGAATGTGGGCTACACACTTCAGGAAATTAAGAATAGGGATGGAATGGATTATACTATAAAACTAAATGAAGGAGAGAGTTATATGTCACTTATTACGCCACATGGCGGGTACCTAGTCAATCAATGGAATCAAGAAGGGTTTACATCAAAACCAACAGATAGTATTGAATTAGATGCTATGGCTTTGAGCGATTTAGAATTGATAGCGAATGGGGCGTACAGTCCACTTAAAGGTTTCTTAAATAAAGAGGATTATCAATCAGTCGTTGATACGTTACGATTAGCTGATGGTACGCCATGGAGTATTCCTATTACATTACCTGTTCATGCTGAGCAGGCGTCGAGCTTAAACCCAGGTGATGTTGCAGAGCTTTATCAAGGTAATACAGTGTATGGAGTTATCGAAATCGAAGAGATCTACCAACCAGATAAAGAGAAAGAAGCAAGAGAAGTTTACTTAACAACAGAAGAAGCGCATCCAGGGGTGAAAAAGCTTTTCAATCGTCCGGACTATTACGTAGCTGGAGAAATACAAATGCTTAACCAATCAGTTCGAGAACATGAGGATAAGTTTTATTTGGACCCTGCAGAATCGAGGAAGCATTTTCAGGAACTCGGATGGAATAAAGTGGTCGGGTTTCAAACGCGTAACCCTGTCCATCGAGCTCACGAATATATTCAAAAGGCATCTTTAGAAATTGTCGATGGACTATTTCTTAATCCTTTAGTAGGAGAAACAAAGAGTGATGATATTCCGAGTGATGTTCGAATGAAGAGTTACCAAGTTTTACTAGAACATTATTATCCTGCTAATCGAGTGGTGCTTGCTGTGTTTAATGCGGCTATGCGTTATGCAGGCCCGAGGGAAGCGATCTTCCACGCCATTGTACGGAAAAACTTTGGTTGCTCTCACTTTATTGTCGGACGTGACCATGCAGGTGTCGGAAATTATTACGGCACTTATGATGCACAGAAAATTTTCAGTAACTACGAAGAAGATGAATTAGGCATCACGCCATTATTCTTTGAACACAGCTTTTATTGCTTGTCTTGTGAAGCGATGGTTTCCCATAAAACGTGCCCTCATGATGATGATCAGCATGTTATCTTATCAGGGACGAAAGTACGTGAACTGCTGCGAAATGGCGAGAAGCCGCCTAAGACTTTCAGCCGTCCTGAAGTTGTAGAGGTTTTAATAGATGGATTAAAGGTGACACAATAACAAAAGGGTGAAGTAGTTGGAATCCAATATTGTCTGGCATAATGCGAGTGTATTAACCGAAGATTATCGTACTAAAAATGGACACCATAGTGGAGTGATTTGGCTGACTGGACTATCTGGATCTGGTAAATCAAGTATTGCCAATCTAGTCAATAAACATCTTTATGAAAAAAAGGTAAACTCTTATCTATTAGATGGAGACAACGTTCGTCACGGATTGAATGCTGACCTTGGATTCAAAGCGGAAGATCGAAAAGAGAACATACGTAGAATTGGCGAGGTTGCCAAGCTATTTGCAGAAAGTGGCACTATCGTGTTGACCGCTTTTATTTCTCCTTATCAGGAAGATCGTAATCAAGTAAGGAATATTCTTGAACAAGGAGATTTTCTCGAAGTCCATGTGGATTGTCCTTTATCTGAATGTGAAGTCCGAGATCCAAAAGGCTTATACGAAAAAGCTAGAAGCGGGGAAATAAAAGGTTTTACGGGTATTGACTCCCCTTATGAAGTACCTGAATCTCCTGAGATCGTATTGAGAACCCATGAGTTTAGTGAAGAAGACTGTGCAGCTCAACTCATATCTTTACTAGAGAATAAAGGATGGATATAAGATAATAGAGGGATGGCGAAGTGGAAGTCTTAAATGATGAAAAGAAAGGAGGGAACTGTCTCATGAAAAAAGTGTATATTGTCGGTGCAGGGCCCGGTGACCCAGACTTAATTACAGTAAAAGGGCTGAAGGCTATCCAAGCAGCAGATGTTATTTTATACGATCGATTAATAAATAGAGATTTACTAAAGGAAGTGAAAGAAGAAGCTGAACTCATTTACTGTGGTAAAAGTCCTGATCATCCTTCGCTATCCCAAGAAGAGATTAACAATGCTCTTTGTACATTCGCCTTACAAGGAAAGATTGTAACCCGTTTAAAAGGAGGGGATCCTTTTATTTTTGGCAGAGGGGGAGAAGAAGCGGAAGCATTGGCTGAGAAAAATATTCCCTTTGAAGTTGTCCCTGGTATATCATCTGGAGTAGCAGCCCCGGCCTACGCGGGGATTCCAGTTACACACCGTAAATATAGTTCTTCTGTAGCTTTTATTTCGGGAGTATGCCAAATGAAAGATTCAGATGATCATTGGGAACATGTAGCCAAAAGCGCAGACACGTTATGTATTTATATGGGCGTTCGGAAACTACCCGAAATAGTTGAACAACTGATTCGCCATGGTCGTGAAGCTACGACTCCGATCGCTCTTGTCGAGTGGGGTACTACCGAACAGCAGCAAACCGTAGTTGGGACTCTTAATAATATTGTAGAAAAAGCTCATGCTGTCGAAAATCCTGCTATGATTATAGTTGGAGAGGTCGTAAAGCTTAGAGACGAATTGCAATGGTTTGAACATCAGGAAATACAAGGGCCGATTCGTTCGGTTGTATCATAAAGGAAGGATGGTTTAATGCAAGCTGTACTATACGTTAGTCATGGAAGCCGTGTAGAGAAAGCACGAAAGGAAGCTGTTACCTTTATTCAAACCGTCCAGCAGCAAGTGGATATCCCTCTGCAGGAAACTTGCTTCTTAGAGTTAGCTGAACCGGATGTGACGCAAGGGATTTCACGACTCGTCGACCGTGGAGCTACGAAAATCGTCATTATGCCTGTGTTGTTATTAAGTGCAGGGCATTATTATAAGGATATACCAAGTGAAATTGAAGATGCGAAAGTTCGCCATCCACATATTAACTTTGTATATGGTGAACCGCTCGGTGTCCAAGATCGATTGGTCGATATTTTAGTCCAAAGAATACAAGAAACAAATGTTACCCGTCTTCCTAATGCACATATTCTACTTGTAGGAAGAGGGAGTAGAAATCCTGAGACGAAGCAGTCGATCGAACTAATTGCTCAAAAATTACAAGGGAAAGTAACCGGTTCTACCGTGGATGTTTGTTATTTAGCAGCGTGTTCTCCTTCTTTTGAGGAGGGGTTACAAGGGATAAAAGGGAAGAAACAAACCTTTGTTATTCCTTATCTTTGGTTTACCGGTGTGCTCATGAACTCAATGCAAAAGAAAATTAACGAGGTTAAACAATTAGAACAGCAAGTCATACTGTGCCAATACCTTGGGCACCATCCCTTTATAATAGACGCTTTAAAAGACCGTGTGTATGAAGCTTTAGAAAGTAACAGTTATTCTGTTTGAGTCTTTTAGTTTAATAGAAAGGGTGGAAAGAGAATGGCAGGTTTAGCTGGTAAGAAAATCGGAGTAGCGGCCGATCGTAGTGCCGAATCGATCAGCAAGTTGATTCAAAAACATGAAGGTCATCCTCAAATTTTTTCCATCCAGGGAAAACAAATGTTGAATGAACAAATTTGTATAGAAAATATTCAGTATTTTCTTAAGAACAGTTTTGATTGGGTGATTTTAACAACAGGAATCGGAGCCAAAACTTTGTCAGACGCGGCGTACGAAAATGACCTTTACTCCTCATTTATTGATAAATTGAACAAAACAAACGTGGCAATTCGTGGCAAAAAGACGCTCGATTGGTGTAAAAAACATACAGTAAATGTTCATAGAATATCCGAGGATGGGACCATGGAAAATCTTTTGGCAGCTTTTACTGCTGATCAACAGGTAGAACAAAAGCAAGTCTTCCTTCAGGCTTATAATCAAGATGATGCTCAGCTAAAAGAAGAACTTGAGAAAGTCCAATGTTCCGTTTACTTGTCAAAGCCCTATTCCTATGAACGACCGGATCACGAAGTACTCAGCAATTTAAAGAAGAAGATTATAGAACAATCGCTTGATGCTGTAGTTTTCACGAGTAAAACACAGGTCAAGAATATATTGTCAGAGCAACTTGATACGAAAAACATTGTTCAAGCTTTTAATGAACAAGTATTGGCCGTTGCGGTTGGGAAAGTTACAGCCAATGAACTTGAGCGTAGCGGTATAGTCAATGTTCTTCAGCCGGAGAACCCGAAAATGGGAGCTATGATCGTAGAAATCGACCGTTATTACCAATCGATCAACGCTTGATAGTTGAATGAATGGCTATGAAAAAATAAAAAGAACTTTGCGAGGTGGGTATTTTTGCAGTTACAAGTGACAAACAGTCCTTTTAGTCAAGAACAAGGAGAGTTACTCAATCAGCTTTTACCAACATTAACAGAAACCCAAAAAATTTGGTTGAGCGGATATTTGGCTAACACTCAGTCAACCGTTCCGTCTGGACAAAGTAATGTAGAAACAAACACTGCTTTACAAGACAGTGCACAAAATAAAACACGTGAAATAACGATTATTTATGGCTCTCATACTGGAAATTGCGAAGCCTTAGCTGAAGAGTTGTCCAAAAAATTAGAACATCAAGAATATAAAGTCACGCTATCTTCCATGGAAAACTTCAAGCCAAAAGGTTTAAAAAAAGTTGAAGATTTACTTATTCTAACAAGTACTCATGGTGATGGAGATCCACCGGACAATGCAATCTCACTCTATGATTTCCTACATAGTAAACGAGCTCCTGAGTTAGAAGATCTAAGGTACTCCGTGCTTTCCTTAGGGGATAGTTCCTACGAATTCTATTGTCAAACAGGCAAAGACTTCGATGCACGTCTAGAGGAATTAGGGGGAGAACGACTTTATCCGCGGGTTGATTGTGATCTTGATTTTGAAGAACCTGCGGAAGAGTGGTTTGACGGAGTCTTAGCTATCTTAAACGATACAAAAGACGTTTCTCAAGCTGGTGATCCATCCTCCCAGCCTGGACCAAAAGATACTACAGAGAATCAGTCGAATTATTCACGAAAAAATCCGTTTAAGGCAGAAATCTTAGAAAATTTAAACCTTAACGGACGTGGTTCTAACAAAGAAACTCGTCATCTCGAGCTTGACTTAGAAGGTGCTAATTTAGAATATGAACCAGGTGACAGCTTAGGTATTTTTCCTAATAATGATCCTGTTCTCGTAGATCAACTATTACAAGAAATGGATTGGAATGCTGAGGAACAAGTTTCTATCAATAAACAGGGGGAGCTACTTCCATTACGAGATGCATTAATTACTACTTTTGAAATTACGAGCTTAACGAAACCATTGCTAGAAAAAGCATCTCAACTTACAAACAATGAGGAACTGAACAAGCTGCTTAGCCCGGAAAGTAAAGAAGAACTGCAAAATTATATATATGGTCGAGACCTGATTGATTTAGTTCAGGACTATGGACCGTGGCCAGTATCTGCTGCCGAATTTATTAAGATTCTTCGTAAGATTCCTGTTCGTCTTTATTCCATTGCGAGTAGCGCTAAAGCAAATCCAGACGAAGTGCATCTCACGATCGGAGCGGTCCGGTATGATACGAATGGACGAAATCGTACGGGTGTTTGTTCGGTCCAGTGTGCTGAACGATCAGAGTCTGGTGATTCACTGCCAGTATTCGTCCAGCGCAATCAAAATTTTAAACTTCCAGAAAATCCGGACACACCTGTAATTATGATCGGAGCTGGAACAGGGGTTGCACCTTACCGAGCTTTTCTAGAAGAGAGGGAAGAGATTGGAGCCGAAGGAGAAACATGGTTATTTTTCGGTGAGCAACATTTCGTAACCGATTTTCTTTATCAAGTCGAATGGCAAAAGTGGCTGAAAGAAGGGGTCCTTTCTCGATTTGATGTCGCGTTTTCAAGAGACACTTCTGAGAAGATTTATGTGCAGCATCGAATGCTTGAAAAAGGGCGAGAGATCTATCAATGGCTAGAAAATGGTGCAGCAGTTTATGTGTGCGGTGACGAGAAATATATGGCAAAAGACGTTGAGGCGGCGCTGTTATTTATCCTTGAACAAGAAGGCGGCATGAGCAAGGAAGCGGCTGAACAATATCTAGCTGACATGCGCAATCAAAAACGCTATCAAAGGGATATTTATTAAGAAAATGAAATGGGCAGTCGATAGGAAGGAGCATAAGCATGTCGAATAAAAGTATAACGAAACAAGATGGACCACCGAGTGAAATGGAGAAAATTAAGGAAGGTAGTGATTATCTCCGCGGGACTCTTGTAGAAAGCTTCGAAGATAGGATCAGTGGAGGAATCTCTGATGAAAATACAAAGTTATTAAAGTTTCATGGGAGCTACCAGCAAGATGATCGAGATTTACGTCTTGAACGAAAACAGCAAAAGTTAGAAGCAGCCTATCAATTTATGGTGCGCGTTCGTTTAGCCGGAGGCGTTGCCACACCACAACAGTGGCTTACAATGGATGATCTTGCCCATAATTATGGAAATGGCACGCTAAAACTTACTACCCGACAAACGTTTCAATTACATGGGGTATTGAAATGGAATATGAAGAAAAGCCTTCAGGAAATTAATCATTCCCTAATGGATACGATTGCTGCTTGTGGGGACGTTAATCGAAATGTAATGTGTAATTCAAATCCATATCAGTCCAACATTCACGCTGAAGTGTACGAATTGTCTCAGGAATTAAGTGACTATCTCTTACCAAAAACGAGAGCCTATCACGAAATTTGGCTTGATGAAGAAAAAGTATTAGATAGTCGAGGCACAGACGAGGAAGTTGAACCGATGTACGGACCGCTATACTTGCCAAGGAAATTTAAAATTGGCGTAGCAGTTCCACCTTCGAATGATGTGGATGTTTTTTCTCAAGATCTTGGTTTTATTGCTATTCTCGAGGATGGAAAGCTTCAAGGGTTTAATGTAGCAGTAGGGGGCGGCATGGGGATGACCCATGGAGATACAGATACTTATCCTCAGCTATCGCGAGTGATTGGTTTCTGTTCACCTGATAAAATTGTAGAGGTTGCTGAGAAAATAATTACGATTCAACGTGATTACGGTAATCGATCCGAAAGAAAAAATGCCCGATTTAAGTATACGATTGATAAAAGAGGGCTCGACTGGGTAAAAAATGAATTGAATGAAAGGTTAGGTTGGTCACTTGAAGAGGCGCGTTCTTATCAATTCGATAATAATGGTGACCGTTATGGCTGGACAAAGGGCGATGAAAAATGGCATCTTACCCTGTTTATCCAGAATGGACGAATTAAGGATTCAGAAGACTATTCGTTAATGACTGGGTTGCGGGAAATCGCAAAAGTTCACACGGGAGATTTCAGGCTTACGCCAAACCAAAACCTGATAATATCTAATGTAACAGAAGAGAATAAATATCAAATCGAAGAACTGGTCGCGGAATATGGACTGACAGATGGAAAACAAAACTCCGCCTTACGAAGAAGTTCTATGGCATGTGTAGCCTTTCCGACTTGTGGTTTGGCAATGGCTGAAGCTGAGCGCTATCTACCGTCATTAATCGATAAATTAGAAGTCATTCTTGATGAGGCAGGTATAAAGGATGAAGAAATCATTATCCGCATGTCGGGTTGTCCTAATAGCTGTTCTCGTCCAACCTTAGGTGAAATCGCCTTTATCGGTAAAGCTCCAGGAAAATATAATATGTATTTGGGGGCAGGTTTTAGGGGAGATCGCTTGAGCAAACTCTATCGAGAGAACATTGGAGAAGAAGAAATTTTAAGAGAGTTAAAACCTATGATTTTTCAATATGCTAAAGAACGAGAAGAAAATGAACATTTCGGTGATTATGTGATCAGGGCAGGATATGTCGAAGAAGTTCATTCAGGCTTAGATTTTCATAAGTAATATAAGTAACACCCCTATGGTAGTCATTAGGGGTGTTTATTTTGTGTGGTACCAAGTACCACACAATTTGGAAGACTGAATTTCGAGACATTCCGGTGGTTTCCGTTACCAAGGATGGCGTTAAAAGGTCCGGGAAATCACTCGCTTTCCGTGGGCATGTGGTGAGCTTCTTCAGGCTACGCCTTGCGGGATCTCACTGATTATGTTCATCCCAGCTCTTACGCCTTATAAGGACGAAGGCTAAATTCTGGTTCATCAATCCTATCGGCGTTATCTAGCTCCAGCGCCTAGCGAGACTTCCCTCGCTTCTGGACGATAAGTCAACATCGAATCACGATGTTCTTCGTGTTTCCTTTATCTCCGACAGCTCAGTCCAGTCCATACGCCGCTGACCAAGGCGCCTCCGCTTTTAAAGGTGGAGTCTCACAATTTCCCGGACCTTCTTGCTTTCATGAGGAGAACGGAAGCATCGGATAAGCTACTTCACGTCTGAAAAAGTGAATTTAATTAGAGAATTAGCTCAACCAACAACTATATCCGCGAGTGATTTCTTCTTTAACATCAACATGATGACTGCGGTTCTCTGCCCGTGTTAAGTTTAAACACTTTTTCAACAGCCTCGAGAAGGAGCTTGCCAGTTCCCCGCAGGAAAGCGAGTTGTTTTAAAGTCACCCCTGTTCCTTATACGGTAACGAACCCCCACATGATCTCGGAATCGAGTCTTCAACAATCCTTCACAGACTCTTCAATTATTTTAACATAAAATTACAATTACCTACTTGGTCTATAAAAATCAACATAGCAAATAGCATACCAATTAACATAGTAATTATTACGTTGAAAACAGCTTCTTTTGATTAGGAAGTGGCCCATCTGCCTACCATCGAGACAGCTGTTTTTTGGGGATAATACTCGTTGAAAATTTTATAATATAGGCACTCTTGTTTACTGCGAAGTCCTACTGTGGCCTCTTGATTTAGCTCTGTCCACTGTTGATCAGAAATCGCTTGATTGGCATGTTCTTTTAAAATATCAAGGGCTCCGCTCCCTGCTGAGAACTCCTCTTTTTTTCGCCAAAGTATATGGTGGGGCAGTACATCTTCAAAGGATTGACGTAAAATAGTTTTTTCCATTTGTTCGTCCTTATGTAACTTTAAATTTGCAGGTATTTGAAGGGCATATTCTACTATGTCAAGATCTAAGAATGGTACCCTTAACTCCAGAGAATGAGCCATACTCATGCGGTCTGCACGTTGAAGATTAATGTTATGAAGAGAATTAATAACTCGGATGATTTCATTATTCAGATGATCAGTATTCTCGTATTTTTTCATATAATCATATCCAGCAAAAAGCTCATCTGCACCTTCCCCTGACAAAATAACTTTCACATGCTGGGATGCAAGTTTGGAAACAAAGTAATTTGGTAATGCGCTTCTAACAAGAGAAGGCTCAAATGACTCCAAATGATAAATGACTTTTGGAATAACTTCTAACAATTCATCTTGGCTATAAATATATTCGTAATGTTCTGTGCCGATCGCCTCAGCGACTTCACGAGCTCTTAAAATATCTTCACTGCCTTCTGAACCAACACAAAAGGATTTCACTGTTTTACCATCCTTCTGTAACTTAGCAACAAGCGCTGCGATCAAACTGCTGTCAAGTCCACCACTTAACAAAACTCCAACTTCTACGTCTGCCAATAGTCTTTTTTCTACGACTTTCGTTAAATGCTTGTTGATCCCATGAGTGATTTCTTGATGATCTTGCTCTAATAAAGCTTTAGGCCTTTTAATTGAGCGATAGCAAACAAACCCTACTTCTGGTGTGTAATAATGTCCTGCTGGAAATTCATGAACTTGGTCTGTAACTAAGTAGAGAGTTTTTAGTTCAGAGGAACAAACAAAATTCCCATTTTCGTCTTCCCCGTAATATAGTGGTTTGATTCCCAGCGTATCGCGTGCAGCTACAAAGGTGTGGTTGTCCTCATCGGCGATAAAAAAGGCAAACATCCCATCTAATCTGGAAATACCATCAACGCCTTCTTCCTCATATATTTTTAAGGCTGTTTCACTATCGGATTCAGTAAGAAAAGTTGTTTTGGATCGTAGTTCATCTTTTAACGTAGAATAGTTATAAATTTCTCCGTTACAAACAATCCATTTTGTCTTCTGTTTGTTTTCTATCGGTTGAATACCATCATCAAGTCCGATAATTGATAATCTTTGATGACCTAGGTGGAAGTGATTGAGGCGGTTATCCTTACTTTCATCTGGCCCACGATGCACCATACTATTAAGTACTTCTTTCATTATATTATCTGATATTTGACCTGCGGTAGCAAAAATGCCACACATAAATAATGATCTCTCCTTTTTTGTCTGGATAGGCTACCGAAATCTTAGTGTTACAAATGCTTAATGAAACCTTTTTTATTAAAGAGCATTTGTTCAAATCAGCACTATCAACACTATCGTTTAACATAGCTTTTTTTATAATAGTGCATACTTTATCACATCATTGAAATGAGTCAAATTTTCTGTGAGATTTCACGTTAAGGATGGATGGAAACCAATGTGCCTATAGGGATAATATTTGCTAATTCTTCAACATCCTGATTGTACATACGGATACACCCACGTGAAACAGCTTGACCAATGGAACTTGGATCATTGGTTCCATGAATTCCATAGTGTTGTTTGGATAAACTCATCCACATCGTACCAAATGGACCCCCGGGATTAGGGGCTTTATTAATAATAATGAACTTTCCTATCGGCGTATTGTGTAGCATTTTACCAACCGCAATCGGATACTCTTTTTGCAACCCTCCATTTCTGAGTAATTTTAAGTGGCGGTTTGTTAGGGAGACGTCAATTTGAAAAGGAATGGTATTAGGATCAGGAAAGCCAGGTATAACAATATTTTGGCCAGGATAGATGAGGTTTGGATTGATGGTAGAATTTGCACTAATAATTTCGGGCAATGGAGTTCGATAATCTCTTGAAATTTGGGTCAAGGTCTCGCCTTGTTTGATTGTATGAATCAACTTGAACCCTCCTTGTTGATCGTTTGTGATCGTCATTTAAAATGAAACAGTTTCTGCTAAAATAACTGACACACTTTACTGGAAATTATCATCCCCATTTTATAGTGAATGGCAGCCTCTAATAACAAAACATTTGTTAATCATTGTCCTGATTTATACGGTGGTTTCCGTTACAAAGGATGGCGTTAGAAGGTCCGGGAAATCACTCGCTTTCCGTGGGCATGAGGTGAGCTTCCTCAGGCTACGCCTTGCGGGATCTCACCAATCATGTTCATCCCAGCTCTTACGTTTTATAAGGACGAAGGCTAAATCTAATTCATTAATCCTATCGGGCGTTATCCAGCTCCAGCGCCTAGCGGCTAGTGAGACTTCCCTCGCTTCTGTACGATAAGTCAACATCGAATCACGATGTTCTTCGTGTTTCCTTTATCTCCGACAACTCAGTCCAGTCCATACGCCGCTGACCAAGGCGCCTCCGCTTTTAAAGGTAGGAGTCTCGCAATTTCCCGGACCTTCTTGCTTTCGTGAGGAGAACGGAAGCATCAGATGTGGTGCTTCAAGTGAAAAGCATTCCTTACGAGTGAGAATTGTGCTGGAAGGTGCCTTCTTGCCTATCGCTTAAAACTTCGGATTATTCAATAAAAGAATCGTGGTTCCGTTGCTTTTCATCGGAGCATGGGGGATGGGTAGGCATACACAACAGGTAATCTCCTACCCTCCATATAAACACGCTATCACACCCGATTTTTAACTTATCTAATGGCTCAATCTGTGATGGCCCTATCCCCTGATCTGTATCAGGCTTCAATTGGCGTTATATCAGATATCTTATGCTTTAACAGGGACGGTAAAACAGCACGATTTCGATAGAAACATACGGCAAGGGGCGGTGGGGAAAGCGACTCCTTCCCCACCGCTCCTTTCTCCACACAATCATCTCGGAATCGAGTCTTCAACAATCCTGCTAAGTTAGCGCAACAAGCACAACTTCCTCAATGTGCATAACTATTCGTATGTATACCCTTTTCGTGAGCATCGATATTGATAAGAGTAACAATGGTTGTATGATTGTTAAGACGATCATACACACTCTTACAAATATAAGGGCAGTCCTTAACTGGAAAAAAGTGTTGTATTTTAATAAGCAAAAAAACTGTGTCAACTCTTTCAAGCGGTCATATCGTTTCGCTGATAAATTTATAATCAAGCGGATATATACAATGAAATGGCGGATAAATTCAATTTTTCACGAATGACTCCACTTTGACTTTACGAAGAAGAATTCATAACCTTCATAAAATCATTCAACAAATGTTCTACATTAATATCAAGAACGATTTTGTTTATTGGATGGTCATCAACCATTTCTGGAACAGGCCGAAAGTCCGCATGAGTCAATCCTTTTGTCAGATCATCGGTATCAACGAAAATTTGTCGGTTAACGGTTGTATAATGATCTTCATTTGTAAGGATAGAAAGCAAGGTAACATCATGTAATGGAGCACCGTTTATTCCAGGCATGGATAATTGGTATTGTTCACTGTAGTAATCCATAAGAGGTTTTAAAATAGGGGAGAAGGGCGCATCTGTTTGTAGGGACAGGTAGTGGATCATTTCCTTGGAAACGATGGAACGGTGACTAACATTTAGTGGTACAAATGTAATTCCTTCTCCATGAGTTGTGACAATTTTTGCAGCATGGGGATCACCATAAATATTCGCCTCGGCTAAATGGCTAGCATTCCCTGGTACTAAAAAGGCCCCACCCATTACAAAAATTTCTTTAACATCGCGTATATTACTTCCAGCATGAAGATAGGTGAGAGCTAGCGATGTTAAAGGTGAAAGGCTTACAATGGTCAGATCTTTCCCATATTTAGTTATCAAATCGTAGATCTTGTGAAAAGGATAGATATTTTTGAACATGGTATTCTTTATATTAAGTTCACCCATACCATGAGTACCATGAATATCGTAATAATGCTCGGGTGGAAGACCTGAAAGTGGGGCGCTGGCTCCATTAATTAGAGGGATATCTTCTCTTCTAGCTAGGTTCAGCAGGAAACTGCTATTCCGTAGTGCATCCTCACGACTAACATTTCCAAACTGACACACAATTCCGACTATGTCGATCTTAGGAGAAAGCAAGGCATACATGATGGCAAAAGAATCATCAATTCCGGGATCGACAATTAATAAAATTTTTTTCAAGCTTATACCCCCCTTTTAAATTACTGTATTATAAAGGGTGGGAAATTATGGTTAAATAATCATTTATTTAAAAATCTATTTTTTGTAAAGGCGGCCATCTCAAGTTCTTCAATTCTCTTGCAATACGTATCTTGAATATCGCCTTTCAAAACTTTCACAGGTTTTTTCACAAATTGAAGCATCTTCTTATCTTTAAACCAATCACCAGTCTCACTTTTTTTGTGCGTATAATCTTGCCATACGGTAGTAAGAGAGGGACTGTAAATTCGCGGTGCTTTAGGTTGAAAGGAGCAGGGGCTGTTGTGTAACTCGTGTACATGACCGGGAGCTGTTTCTTTTACGTCATTGAATAATTGTGGCCAAAAATCCTTTCGTGATCCTGTGTGAGTAGTGGATCTCGCCCAGTCCACAGTTTGTGCAAAACGACTTTGTTCCGAAAAAAGTAAATCATATAAACCTTTACCTAAAGTAATTCTATCCTCTACCGAAGAGAAATGATGAACAGTACCTCCAACAAATTGTGTGTTTTTTTGTACAGGTGAAATGTATGGTAACAAAATGTGATTAAAGGCAAAAACATCCTGTAGCTTAAACATGATCGTATCAAGTACTGTGTCTTTGAATTGTTTATTTTGAACCACGCGCTCTTCAATATAATGCTGTTCATTAATAATCAAAGAGATCGTTAGCTCTTGCTTTGTTGATTGAGACCAGAATTGTTTCCAAAATGGTTCCATAAAGGCAGAGATGTCCATTGAGGATAATAAATGAAATAGGGGACGGCCCTGCTTTTTGCTTTCTTCATATAATAATAGCTGAGGAAAAGCATCTTGGAAAATCAACCAATTTCCACGCTCAAGGAAGGCAAAGAAATCTTTTTGTTCTTTTTCTGATAACAGTTTTGGTAAGTATTCACCTTTAAGGTCGGTCATATTCCAACCAGCATTGCGTGATACTAAATGGGCTAGTAATGCCCAATGGATCTCTTGATGTTTTAGATAAAAGTCTAAATAGGCTTGAGTTCTTGTTACATTGTTTTGATTACTTTTCTGAGTGCGGGAGCGGATCGATTGAATTAAATTTTCTTCATCTTCTGTAAGATGATCTGCCTGTTTGCTCTGGCGAATGGATTGTTTTAAGTGTTGTCTTAACTCTTTAATATGTTTTCTTGACAGCTTAAATATGGTCAGCCCTCCTTTCGATGAAACCGTGTATATACAACTGTGGATGAACCATGATGGAAAATAATTGTAATGATTAGTATTTACGTGATCAATTTCGCTTATTCAAGGAGAAGGACTAAACAAGGACTGCCTTCATTACGAAGACAGTCCTTGTCATTTTAGAATACTTTTGTTGTCCAATCTTCACAGTTCCATACGTCTGTGACGATGTCTTGATAAAATTCCGGCTCGTGTGATATGAGAAGCACGCTGCCCTTATAATCTTTCAATGCACGTTTGAGTTCTGCTTTTGCATCAACATCGAGGTGGTTAGTTGGTTCGTCGAGTACGAGCAGATTGGTTTCTTTATTAATCAATTTACAAAGTCGTACTTTTGCCTTTTCGCCACCGCTTAACACTTGAACTTTACTTTCAATATGTTTTTTCGTCAAGCCGCATCGAGCCAAGGAAGACCGAACTTCATGGTGAGTAAAATGACGAAATTCCTCCCATATTTCCTCGATACACGTGTTGTTTGTTTGTTCTTTTAGTTCTTGTTCATAATAACCAATATGAAGGTAATCTCCTGATTGAACAGATCCTGATACTGGCTTGATTTCACCGAGGATACTCTTGAGTAAAGTTGTTTTTCCGATACCGTTTGCTCCAGATAGGGCGATTTTTTGACCGCGTTCCATTGATAAATTCAGCGGTCTTGAAAGAGGTTCGTCGTAACCGATGACAAGATCATCAGTCTCAAACAAATACTTACCAGAAGTTCGTGCTTTTCTGAAGTTAAACCTCGGTTTTGGTTTTTCTGAATCCAGCTCAATAACATCCATTTTGTCGAGCTTTTTCTGACGAGAGTTCGCTAATTTACTTGTGGCAGCATTGGCTTTGTTTTTTGCAACAAAGGTTTTTAAACTGGAAATTTCTTTTTGTTGCTTCTTATATGCTGATTCTAATTGTTGTTTTCTCATCTCATACACACGGAGGAATTCATCGTGATTCCCTGGATAACGGGTGACCTGCTGATTTTCCATATGATAGATCAAATTAACGACACTGTTTAAAAAGGGAATGTCATGAGAGATAAGAACGAATGCATGCTCATATTCAAGAAGATATTTTCTTAACCATTCGATATGCTCCACATCGAGATAGTTGGTTGGCTCATCGAGTAATAAAATATCTGGCTTTTCTAAAAGCAATTTGGCCAGTAATACCTTCGTGCGCTGTCCACCACTCAAATCGTGAACGTCACGATCGAGTCCGATATCGTCCAGCCCCAAGCCATTGGCGACTTCTTCAACCTTAGCGTCGATCGTATAGAAGTCATTGTTCGTAAGCGAGTCTTGAAGTCGTCCGGTTTCTTCCAGGAGTTCTTCGAGTTCTTCGGGACTGACTTCTCCCATTTTTGCGAAAAGATTGTTCATTTGTGTTTCCATATCAAAAAGATATTGGAAAGCGGTTCGCAGTACGTCTCGCATCGTCATGCCCTGTTTTAAATCAGCATGTTGGTCCAAGTAACCAATACGTGCGTGTTTAGACCAAGTAATCGTACCTGCATCAGGCTCTAATTTACCTGTGATAATATTCATGAAAGTGGACTTACCTTCGCCATTGGCGCCAATTAGTCCAATATGTTCTCCTTGTAATAAACGAAAGGATACATCGTCGAAGATAGCACGATCTCCAAATCCGTGACTTAAATTGTTAACTGTGAGTAAACTCATTTGCTACACCTTTTCTTTAATAAAGTTCTGTTCATGCTTATCTATTATAAAGGTCATGGCTTAAAAGTGATAGTGGGTAGCGACGATTTTATAAAGTGTGAAAACGATGATAATTTCCAAAATCATAAAAGTATCATTCCCCTGAATCTGCAAACAATATTAGAGAGGGGGTAGGATAACATGGCTCAAGACGTATTGTGTGAAGTTAATAACTGTAAATATTGGGGCAAAGGAAATAAGTGTACAGCGGATGCCATCTATGTAGTGAGTCATACAGGTGATAAGGCAGCAAAGAGTGAGGAAACGGATTGTAAAACATTCGTTCCAGAGGTTTAATTTAGAAAAAAGGTAGTAAGTAGTTCAGTTTTGGAGTGGGAAAACCACTCCAAAACGAACTACTTTTTTGAATGGATTCTTTACTAAAAGGTAAGAAAGATGCTACGACCATTATAGACAAATACTGTTAAAAACAAGAGGTGCTCGAAACAATTCCGAATTTTTTAGGTTGCGACTTTAAAAACGGGCTATCCGTCTTATTTAAAATTAAGAAGGTTTAAGCACTTTAATAATGCTAAATAAATGAGTAGAGAAACCGCTAAGGAAGTACATAACACAAAAATCTCGTTGCTGACTTCACTACTTAAGAAAGTGAAAAGAAATCTCCCTATATACCCCATAAGAGCAGCAGATAATAAGACTTTGACGACATCGGCTAGCTTGAAGCTAAACCCGATTAGTTTGGCTATTGTAAAAAAGTGAAGCAAAGTCCCTAAGATAATACTGGCACTAATTCCTAAACATACACCAAAAATACCAAAATTAGGTTGGGAGGCTAAGAAGAAGATAAATCCTAACCTGGCCACAGAAGCCAATATATCGTTAATCATTACGATATTTGCTCTGCCTAACCCAATAATTACGGATTGTAAGGGAATTCGAAAATATTGTAAAAGATGAAAAGGTGCCATCAATTTTAAAAGTACCGCTGCTTCAGGTGAATTATAAATAATGGTCGTTAACTGATCAGCAAAAAGAAAGAGAATGATCGTGCAAGGCATTCCGACGACTAATGAAACTCTAACCGCCTGCTGGGTTCTTTTATGAATCAACCCTTTGGCGTTTTTTTCCTTGGCTTCACTGATTGCAGGAATTAATGCGATTGACATTGAATGTGTAATAAACCCTGGCAGCATTAATAAAGGAAGTACAAACCCCATTAACACTCCAAATTGCTGAGTAGCTAATGCTGTCCCAACACCTGCTATAGCTAAACTTTGTGTAATAAGAATCGGCTGAATGACTCCAGTTACAGAGTGTATTAGGCCGTTGCCAGTTGTAGGCAAACCCGTGTGAAGTAAATCTTTTAACACGCCTTGTCCTTTACTCATATGATTAGTGAAACCACTACGAAGCTTAAACCGTTTTTGTTTAAGCCACTTAAAAGCAGATAATAGATATAACAAAGAAATTGCTTCACCGACAATGCCGCTCAATACCGCGCCAGCTGCGGCAAATTCAATTCCATAAGGCAACAGCCACCGTACGAAAAAAAAGATACAGGCGATTCTTGCCACTTGCTCAATTACTTGAGACAGACCAATAGGATTCATATTTTGTTTTCCGCGAAAGTACCCTTTGAGTACAGAAGATACAGCAATAATTGGTATGATCGGAATGACTGCTAGCAAGGAATAGTAAGCCCTTTGATCCGTCAAAAAAACCGATGACAATGCTTTTGCCCCGATTAAAGCGCCAATCATCAATACGATTCCCATGACCCCTGTAGTTGTTAATGATATGACGAGAATTTTCTTCACTCGTTGATGGTCTTGTTTTACTTCAGCTTCAGCTACAAGCTTTGAAATAGCAACTGGTAAACCTAAGGTAGTTAACGTTATTAATAAGCCTGTTACTGGCATGGCCATCATTAACAAACCCATACCTTCTGCACCGATAATATTAGCCAACACGATCCCATTAGCAAAGCCCAATATCCTTGTGATAAGAGCAGCTATAGTTAGAACGATGGTTCCTTTGATAAGACTTTGTTTAGTCATGGATACGTTCACCCTTTACCTTGTCCATATTTGATGTATATGGAAGGGGGGAGGGGAATGTGTTATTTTTTTGAAATTTTTAACCTATGTTATTAGAATAATTCTGAAGTATAGATCTTTATTTGGAAAACTCCGTCTAGGGGCGGAGAAACAAACCATCTAAAGTTCGTTACGTACGATGATCGATCCCTTTACTATTAAAAGTAAGAACAATGTAAAGGGGAACTCGGTGTGGTAACCACAAAACAAACGGAAGAAAATAAAGGATAAATACCTTTACTAACCAAAACCTTTTATAATTATTGGAGCAATTTTTTCAGCAGAAGGTTACTAAATTTATATAATGGGAGCTGAGTGGTCCTATTAACCATTAGTGAAGAGTGAACTTATTTTGGGTTTCTTTCTTTCCCCGCATTGCCTTTGTGGCTTGTCTAAGTTGATGATATTTAATTGTCTCGGCTCCTTGCTTTGGGATTAGTGGCTCATTTAGCTATGAATAGAGATCAAAAGTATCATGAAGGATTTTTAAAATTCCTAGAGAATAATTTAAAGATGGAGTAATAAAAAGGGTGGTCAAAAATGAAAAGAGGAATGACAAATATAGTAGTGGCGACAGGATTAATTATTGTTGGAATCCTGTTGCTGTTAGCGAATTTGGAAATCGTCTCACTGGAAATCAAAATAACATGGGAGAATATTTACCCCTTTCTATTGTTAGCTGTTGGGATGAAGTTGTGGTTAGATGCCTTATTACATCAAGGAGGTTTTTGGATTTTAGGTTCGTTCTTGTTCGTTTTTAGCAGCCTGTTAATCCTTGATCGGTTTGGTGTAATAGACTTTGCTTTCGGAGATCTTTTGATGTTATGGCCGTTATTATTTATTTATATTGGCTTTAGTATTTTTTTGAAAGGTAATAAAACCAAGCAAAAAGCAGAGTTCCATTATGAGAAGGAAAGTGAAACATTTAGACATTCCCATTCTAATCATAAACCTAAATCATCACGGATGGCGATTGGAAGTCAAGAGTATAAAAAAGACAACTGGAAAGTAGAACCGATGAACCTATGGAATGGCATTGGGGACTATCACTTTGATTTTACGAAGGCTTTTATTCCGGACGGTGATACTCCGATTATCGTTCGTGGCTGGATTGGAGATGTGAAAATGCTCATCCCTAAAAATATACCGTTTCGAGTCGAAGCTAAAATGAAAACTGGAGATATTAAGGTGATGAATCAAGACGCGAGCGGTTTACAGCGAGAGTTAACGTATGAAACCGAAGATTATAAAACAGCATCCCGAAGGCTAAGTCTTTATATTGACTATAGCATAGGATCGATCAATGTCGAGCAAGTGTAAGGGGGAGTGGGTATATGCTCAAACAACTGAATAGTATTAGATACATGTATATACGTTCTCATATGTATGGTCTAGTCCTCAATACTTTTATCTTATTAGCTATTATTCTATCGGTATATGTATGGTTTCAACCAGCATGGCTGAGTACTGGAGCTATTCTGTTTTTTATTATGACTTATGTAATAATTGGATTTCTAATGGCTATGTATGCCGGGTTCCAATCGAGTGGTGATTTAAAGCAGCGGATCGATTATATTTCGACAATGATTACTCAATTAGCGAGAGGAGAGTTATCATCACGGATTTACTTTAACGAAAATGATGAAATTGCCGGTCTTGGTGATGAGTTAAATGAACTTGGGGAGAAACTCTCCCAACAAAAGGAATCGCTATTAAAGTTAGCCGATGAAAAAGGGGAACTTGCCCGTTCAGCTCATAAGGCAGCCACGATTGAAGAACGTCAGCGATTAGCTCGAGACCTTCATGATGCTGTTAGCCAACAATTGTTTGCACTAACAATGATGGCCCAAGCTACGGAGAGAATTTTTGACAAAAAACCAGAACAAGCTAAAGAACAATTAACAGAAATTACTCAAACAGCCCTACAAGCTCAGACAGAAATGCGAGCGCTTTTATTACATTTACGACCTGTTGACTTGTCAGGAGAACCATTAGCTGAAGGGATCACCCAGTTAGTTGAGGAATTAAAACAAAAATGTCCCATCACTTTTGATATGAATATGGAAGAAGTACATGGATTATCAAAGACGGTGGAGGAGCAACTTTTTAGAATTGTTCAAGAGTCTCTTTCGAATATCCTGCGACACGCCAACGCCACTGAAGTGACAATTTTGCTATCAAAAAGCAACGGAGAAGTATTTATACATATTGAAGATAACGGGGTTGGTTTTAATACTGAAGAAAAGAAAGTAAACAAAGCATCATATGGGTTGAAAAACATGAAAGAACGATGTGAAGAGATCGGTGGCGATTTCACTATTCGCTCAAGAGAAGAAGAGGGAACATATATCGATTTAAGAATTCCCGTGAAAGCAATGGATGAGGAGGAATGACGTATGATAAGAGTTGTTATTGTCGATGACCATGATGTTGTACGAAAGGGTGTCATCACTTATTTGAATACAGAAGATGATCTGGAAATCGTTGGTGAAGCGTCAAGTGGCAACGAAGCTGTTGAAGTAGTCAAACAACTTAAGCCTGACGTCGTATTAATGGATCTAATTATGGAAAATGGCACAGGAATTGAAGCAACTGAAAAGATCATGTCTACTGAACAGTGTAAAATTATTATCTTAACGAGTTTTTACGATGACGAAAAAGTCTTTCCTGCTCTCGAAGCTGGTGCCTTTAGTTACATGTTAAAAACCTCCTCTGCCGATGAAATTGCAGAAGCGATTAAGAAGGCATACAAAGGAGAAAATGTTATCGAACCAAAAGTAGCCACAAAAATGATGACACGGTTTCGCACAGGAGAAAAAAAGTTGCATGATGATCTGACTAATCGAGAGCTCGAAGTATTAATGTGCGTCGGAGAAGGAATGACGAACCAAGAAATAAGTGACCACCTTTATATAGGTGTGAAAACCGTAAAAACCCATGTGAGCAATATCTTAAGTAAGCTTGAAGTCCAAGACCGTACGCAAGCGGCTGTATACGCGCATAAAAATCAATTGATTCGTAAGACATAAGTATTTGTATGCTAATTTGTTCGGTAACAATAGACCATTGTAAGTCTACATTTTGACCTGAAAATTGGCATAAAATTGGAGTTGATTAGTTTTTGCTTGATTACACAAGATACTCTGAATATTTATGTTGAAATAAATATAGCGACTGAGTACGATTAGACTTAAACAAACGGGCAGGATTATTGAAGACTCGATACTGAGATTGTGCGGCGGTTCCGTCATCGGTATGAGAGATGACGTACAATAGTCTGTGTAAGTAAGTTTTAGGCTTAAAAAAACAAGGTGGGGTATCCTTA
>NZ_JBHSZV010000031.1:0-52509 GCF_042663045.1 Halobacillus seohaensis
TGAATCTACTTTGGGATTCGATGTTAACGAATGGCGCTCCTCAATTTGAAGCTTACGATCGAGGAGAATTGGCGTTTGAAGATGCCGTTCGATATTTGATCCTAATGGATGAAGCTCATCACATCATTAATACAAAGAAGAAAAGTGAAAGTGCGCTTGATTTCCTCACGAAGTTTAGTCGAGAAGCTCGGAAATATTTTGGCGGCTTACTCTATGCGAGTCATACCATTCGGGACTTTGTGCCAGAGGGGTCGGATCAAAGTATGGTGGAAGAAATCAAGAAGCTTTTTGAGCTCACCCAATATAAAATCATCATGCAGCAGGATAGCAATAACTTAGAGATGATGCAGCAGATTTTCACCGGGCAGTTAAGTCAAAGTGAATTGCAAGCTATTCCCTACCTTCAAACAGGGGAGACGATGTTAAGCATACGGGCTGTTGAAAATATTCGCTTTAAGGTGGAGGTATCCGATGAAGAGTTAGCTTTGTTTGGGGGAGGTGCTTAACCATGCCTTGGTCATTATTGCTAGGGCTTGTCCCTCGAAAAGTATGGCTATGGTTGATCGGTTTGACCTTGGCTCTATTTCTTCTTCAAATCATCTTATTTGCGTCAGCTATCACCACATTAATTGGCTTTCAAAAGAGCCATTCCAGCGATGATGTTCAGTCAGTGGATGTGGTGGATGGAACGGCTCAAGTATCAGCTGCGGTGGAGCAATACCGGCCTTTATTTGAAGAGTACGCTGCCCAATATGGAGTGTCAGACTATGTGGAACTCTTAATGGCCAAGACCATGCAAGAGTCTGGAGGTAAACTCGATGATGTCATGCAAGCGAGTGGTGCGAAACGTTTCTCTATAAGTGCTTTTTGCACGAAATGAGAGGGTAGCTTAATCTATTAAGCTATCACAACTAATATATCGAGAGTTGGAATGAAGACCGTCATGTTGAGTCAAAACAACTTCGTTAAGTCTCCTGCATGCATAATTTATGAGTAGATAAATTATGTGTGAAGCCAGGTGAAGTCGGCTGAACAAGCCTAAGTAGCAGTATGCTATATGGCGTAGGATAGGCCGGACGGCTGAAAAGGTAACTATGGTGAGAATGTCCGGAAAAGGACTGACGAATTTGCGAATGTACGGGTCTAAACTTGCACTATATCGAAAGATATAGCATACGACAGTATGGTGGGATACCGAGAAGTAACTATCGCTTGGTCTGAACCTCGGGGTAGGCAACAAGGAGTCTACAATCTCACAGGCCCATAGCAAACACCTAAGGTTATCATGGATAGCTAGATATATTGGAACGTGGTAAGCAAGAAACTGTCAAACAAACATCTACTACTGGGCAGGTGTAAATAAGGCATGAGCTGAAATTACTTTATTCTTGTGAAAGTAGGGGCACAGTACCGAAGAAGCGTTTAACGAACGTGGAGGGATAGCCCCAAGTCTTATTTGTTTATGTTTGATTTCAAGAAAATGAAGTTCAACGGTCTGGTAGGAATGTGGGCAAGCACCGAGGAGGTGTCCACAGTTGAGCACAACAATGAGGTATTGGGAATATTACAACATGCAAGAAACTTTCGATAAGTTATTTGAAGAGAGTCAAGAAAACAGCTCTTTTTATGGCCTATATGAATTGATAACTTCCGAGAACAATATTTTATTGGCATATCGGACAATTAAATCCAACAAAGGTTCAAAAACCGCAGGGGTAGATTCTTATACAATTGATGATTTCAAACTAAAGGATAAAGAGACTTTCTTATTATTGGTTCGTCAGAACTTATCAAACTATAAACCTAACGCGGTTAAAAGAGTTCTTATTCCAAAACCAAATGGAGATCAAAGACCTTTAGGTATTCCAACTATGTTTGATCGTTTGATTCAGCAGATGATTAAACAAATTTTAGAACCCATCTGTGAAGCAAAATTCTATGAACATAGTTATGGATTTCGTCCCATGAGAGGGACAAGACATGCCGTTTCAAGAGTAATGTTTCTTATTAGCCGGAATAGTTTCCACTACGCCGTAGACATTGATATTAAGGGATTCTTTGACAATGTCAATCACACATTACTACTGAAACAATTATGGAATATAGGGGTTAAGGATAAGCGAGTACTAAAAATTATCTATTTGCTCCTAAAAGCTCCTATTAAAGGAATAGGAATACCGACTAAGGGAGTTCCTCAAGGAGGAGTCTTGTCTCCAGTATTATCTAACCTGGTTTTGAACGATTTGGACCAATGGATAGCAAAACAATGGCATTATTTTGAAACGGCCAACACTTACGCAAACGACGCAAACCAAAAACGCGCTATGAAAACAACCAAACTCAAAGAAGGATTCATCGTACGATATGCAGACGACTTTAAAATCCTAGCAAAAGATTTCCGAACAGCTCAGAAGTGGTTTTTCGCCACAAAATCTTATTTGAAGGAACGATTGAAATTGGATATCTCGCCAGAGAAATCTAAAATAATCAATCTTAGAAAAAACAAATCAGAATTTCTCGGGTATTCGTTATATGTTGTACCTAAAAAGAAGAAATGGGTTTGTAATTCCAAAATCTCAAATAAGAAAAAGAAACAAATAAAGACGGAAGTCAAGAAGAGGATTAAAGCCATTCAGAGAAACACAACGCGGAAAAATGTCCAACTATATAATGCGTATGTACTAGGGTTGCGTAATTATTTCAGATATGCCACACATGTCAATATTGATATGAAAGAGCTTGCTTTCAACCTATCATTGGTAATTTTCAATCGTCTTAAAAGTATTGGGAAATATGAGATACCCACTAAAGCACCTCCGGTGTATAAAAAATTCTTTAAGAATAACTACCGAACATTCAAGGTATGTGGAATTTATTTATTTCCACTAGCAGATATCCAAACCGTAACTATATGGAACTATACGCAGAGTCAAACACCTTACACCTTAAAAGGAAGAAGTATCGCCCAGCATAAGGAGTTGGACAGAGGAGTGTTAGTGGAGCTATCCAGATTATTAACTGCGAATATTCCAAATAGAAGTCTTGAATATTTAGATAATCGATTATCTAGGTACTCCATGACCAAAGGGAATTGTGAGGTATTTAAGGAATTTATAGTTGCTTCGGAAGTGCACTGTCACCACTATATTCCAAGAGAATTGGGTGGAACGGATAAGTATGAAAACCTTAGAATCATCCACAAAGATATTCATAGGTTAATCCACGCAACAGACAACCAGACGATTGAAAATTATCTAAAGAAATATCTTCTGACTGTGGAACAAGTCAAACAAATAAACCAATATCGAAACGCTTGTAATTTAAAAGAAATCAAACACTAAACGAATGAGATGGAACGCCGTATGAAGCGAAAGTTTCACGTACGGTGTGGGTGAGGGGAAAACATGGAGATCATTTCAAAGTGTTACCTATTCACATAGTCATTAGGGCTGCCTCCGAATACGATTGAAGATCCTGAACGAAGCATCGATGTAGGGATCGAATACTTTGCGGACATGTTAGAAAAGGCTGGCGGTGAGGTGAAGCTTGCCCTTCAAGCCTTTAATTTTGGAGGAGGCTTTATTGACTATGCTATTGGTCATAACAATGGCGAATACAGCAAGGAGTTAGCCGTTGAATTCTCTCAAATGAAATACCAAGAATTGAAGCATACCGGCATGTATTCCTGCATCCGTCCCGAGTCCGCTTCCACGGGTGCTTGCTACGGTGATATTGGTTATGTAGATGCTGTCTTGCGTTATCTCAAAGGAGGAATCGTTGAAGAAGATGTGCAACCAACCGGGAGTTGGGTGATGCCTATCTCAGGGGCATTAACGCAAACATCTGACTATGGAATGCGGTCGGATCCGTTTGACGGAACGAAGACCATGCACCGTGGAATTGACTTCGCTTGTACGAATGCGGTGACTCCAATTCGAAGCGTAGATAACGGTCAAGTGGTGAGTGTTCAAAGGGGAAGTTCCGGCTATGGAAATAGCGTCATTATTAAACATGAGGATGGATTATATAGTCATTATGCGCATCTGTTTACAATTCGTGTACAGAACGGAGATAGTATTCAAAAAAATGAAGAAATCGGAAAGTGTGGATCGACGGGGAACTCGACAGGACCTCATTTACATTTTGAAGTCATGACCGAAAATCAATACCGTTCGGATGTAGACCCAGCCCCTTACCTTGACCTATAAGAAAGGAGAAAGCCATGAATAAGCGAGTGATTTTTATCTTGTTTCTAATGCTCTTAATGGCTATCACAGCATTTAATGTGTATGCGCAACGCACAGCATCGAATGATGATCTGCAAGCTGACATTCAACAACTGCAAGAAGAAAATCAGCAAGTAGCTGAAGAGAAAAATGAATTAAAACAGACCCTCGACCAACAAGAGCCTGCTGAGATCCAAGCGTATCACAACGCCCTCGTCAAACAAGTTTCTGAATTTGTAGAAACGGCTTTTGTGCAAAACAAAGGGACGTACCAAGAACGAAAAGAGAAGGCGAAAAAGATCATGAGCGAAGATTTGTTGGAAACATTTTTCCCTACAGATACCTATAAAGGAGAAACGAAAGCTAGCGTGGGTAACATCGAATTGTTTATCAAAACGGGCCATCTCAGCAGCAACCATGCAACGGTATTAGTAAGGTTGGATCACACCCTTCATTCTTTACAGAATGATCAAAAGCAAGTCTCCCCGGTGTTTATAGAAGTGAAAGCTCAACGTCAGGAAGATCATTGGATGATGACGGAATTTACGGAAGCCATGAAGGAGAGGGATCCATGAAACGACCAACAAACATCATTACAGAAAGCACATCAAAAAAGTATGTAATTGGATTAAGCACCATGGCTGCGGCGCTACTTTTTTTCTTGTTTTCCGGTTTTGTATTTGGAAATCAAGATCGTGCAGAAGTTCAACAAACTCCGTTGCATGAACCGTTACATGTAAGAGGCGCGGGAGAGTTAATTATTGAAGAGTGGACCTATAATTCAGATGAAAACCTTATGGTTGTCACCTTGAATTTGGATCAATCAACGACCTTGTTAAATGATCAATTAATCTTTACTGCGCAAGAAAAAGAAAACCCGCAACGCGAGCTTCCTACCAGGATAGAGTATCACGATGAGTACCGATATGTGATCAGTATTCAAGAGATTAGTTCTTCTTTTGATGTGATCGCTTTAGACATCGCTAAGGACAAACGAAGTGAACATTCCTATGTTCAAGATGAACAATCAACATTTAAAGGAGGTGATGAAAGGGAAGAGTTAGCACGCGTTTATACCGACCAACGAAAGGTCAAAACCGATCAAACATTGAGTCTCCAAACAGAACAAGAATATGAAGTAGGTGCTGTATCACAGGAGATCAAAGAAGCAAAAAAATCAATCAAAGATAAGAAAGAACAGATTCTAACGATCGATGAACGATTAAAGGAAATGGATCAAAAGATTGTTGAATTAGAATCTGAACGACTCTTTGAAACGGACGAGGAAAAAGAGCGAACCACTGCTCGAATTGAAAAACTTGAAAACGAAAAAGATAGACTTCTTCGAGAAGCAACAGAGAACGAAACGATGATTCAAACGATAAAAGAGAAGCTCACCATGTTGGAAGAAAAACGAGAAATGATTGCGAACTAAAACGATAAGAATTAAGAGGAAGCATCAACACAAGGGCCACACAACCCTTGTGTAGTGACCACACACCCACGGGGGATAACGAAAATATGTTCCTATTCTAGCCTCACAGCGACTGCACATCTGGCAATTTTCTTGTGCCCTCGTTTTGCCCGGCTCTGCCGGGATTCACACGTAAAGTGGGAACAAAAACCCCTTATGCTCTTCTCTTTATTCACTAGTATCAGTGTCTTTATAAAAAGGAGTGATTGTAATGGAAGTAAGAATTCGTTATATGGATCCGAAAACTGTTCAACGAATTGACGAACTTGCGGAAGAAAAAGGTCTAAGTCGGCAAGAGTTTTTACATGCTCAGTTGCATCAGTTAGCTGTCTTTCGAGAAGAGAACAATCGTGAACAAAGACTCCAGCAATTAGTCGATCGAAACATTCAAACGATGGCTCATTGTTATACAGCGATTCGAGAAATGAACGATCTCTTACAGATTGAAGAACCAGGTGAAGAAGCATGAGTGAAACCGTAACGCCTGGAGTGGTTTTAAAAACAAAATTCGTGACAGCTAATAAGGAAGAATTCCAAGATTATGTGCAGTATGTGGACCGTGAAGAAGCGAAAGGCAAGGGGGAAGCACATCCGTCCATGTTTAGTTTATATAATCACTATATGGACGATCCGGGTAAAACATCTGCTTTGTTTACTCAGCAGTCGGACCATTTATCGTTGGAAGGAAAGCAGGGCATTAAATCATTGTTTGAACAGGCTCAAACGAAAAACAGTATCATGTGGCAAGATGTCATTACATTTGATAATGATTGGCTTCAAAAACGAGGTGTTTATGATTCAAAGACACACACCTTAGATGAAGATGCTTTGAAGCAAGTGACACGGAAATCCATGCAGTCGATGGTGAAAAAAGAGGAATTACAAGAGAGTGCTGTTTGGTCGGCAGCCATTCACTATAACACCGATAACATTCACATTCATGTGGCCACAGTCGAACCAAACCCGACTCGTGACCGTGGAAAGCGAAAGCCGAAAACTCTAGACGCGATGAAAAGTGAAGTCGTGAATGGATTGTTAGATCGAACGCAAGAACGAAATCAAATTAACTCGTTGATCCGTGACCATATGGTGAATGAAAAGAAAGAGGATAGCAGCATGAAATGGAGCAATAGAGAAATGAAACCTTTGTTTCTCGACGTATATAATCACTTGCCTAAGGATAAGCGACAGTGGCACTATGGCTATCAAACGCTGAATCCTATTCGACCAAAGATTGATGAATTCACGACAAGGTATTTAGATAAGTATCATGGCAAAGGTATGAAGCAGCTGCATGATAAATTGGATCAAGAAGTGAACGAATTAAAACAGGCCTACGGGGATGGGCCTAAGGATAAGAAGCGATACCAACATTACAAACAAAACAAGATGGATGATCTCTATAAACGAATGGGCAATGCATTCTTACAAGAAATGAAACGGTACGATCAACAGCAGTATCCTAGACAAACGACACAAACAAATGCCTCTTATAAGTCCATGCCATCAGGAATTCAATTGCAACGTTCCTTGAGAAGCATTCAACGTTCGATGGGACAAACATATGATCAGTTTATTAATGACTTGGATCATCAGAAGTTGGAACGAGATATCGATAGAGGAAGGTAGGGTTACAAGGATGAAACGACGTCAAAATGTCACGCTTCATGAAGAGACGATAGCGTTAATTAAAGAGTATCAGGAACAGCATCATATCCGTTATCCTGGTGAAGCTTTAGACCGTATGATTGAGGAATGGGAAGCGCAGAAGGCAACCGACCATTCGCAAGAATATCTCCTGAGTTTGATGGCTCAACGATTCCAAGAAGTATTTTCTGAAGAAGTAAAACGGTTGCGATTAGCAGCCAATCGAAGCGATAAAAATACACAGGTACTTCTTGAATTAATGAACGGTTTTGCGATGGATCAAAACTTAGAAAGCTGTGTTACGACACCAATTTTTGAGAGTCAAGCGATGAAGGATGCGAAACAAGCGGTGGAAGAAAGGATCAGTCATCAGCGTCAGAAGAGAATAAGCGCAACAGAGACTCAACCAGCATCAAGTTAATGGGTTGAATGAGTAATTATCCAACAAAGGAGTTGAAGGAATGCTTTTGTTTAATAGCGATTATGAAGTAGGTGTGTTTAAGCGTTTAATTGAAAATAATGAGCTCGTGATGGACGTGGGACAAGAGGAATATACCTTAACGTTAAGTGATGAGGAAATGGATGATCTTGAGCAGCATTTAGTAAATCAAGAAAACCTACTCATTCCTTTTAACAAGAAAACAAAGGAACTGATATTAAATACAGAACCTGATTACGATGAGGAAGAAATGGAAGAACTCATGAACATCAGTGAGGGAGCTGGGGATCATGGCGAAGACTAAACGATCCTATAAACAGAAATCACCGGAAAAGGTCAAAGAGGAGATCAATCGACTGACAGAGGGGATGGAAGAAAGTATTACTATACACTTTCATTCTCCTGAACAAATGAAAGAGTATCTAGACTTTATGGGGAAGTTCCATCGTTATTCTCCACGTAATACCGCACTGATTGATTCACAGTTTCCGGGAGCTGAAGCTGTAGGTTCCTACGCCTTTTGGAAAGATAAAGGGTTTTCCGTAAACAAAGGAGAGAAAAGTCTAAAGGTTCTCGTGCCCAATCGATTAGGCGAACAGTTTCAAGATGAAGAGGGCGAATGGAAACCTTTGAAATATGCAACGAAAACAGAAAAGCAACAAGTCAAAGACGGTCAACTCGACAAACGAGATGGCCGTCTTGTTTATTCTACCGGGAGTGTGTTTGATGTTTCCCAGACAACGGCCACTCAAAAAGATCTGCCTCAAATCTTTCCTAATAAATGGATCGATGGGGAGGTGGAAAACTACAATCACCTTCGACAAGGGATGGAGGCTATAGCCAATAAAAATAACATTAAAATTATAGAGCCTCATGAAGAGTTAGGAGCAGCTAAAGGAGTAAGTTACACCGGGCTAGATGAAGTCGCTCTGAATCCTCGCAACTCTGAGCGACAAGATACAAAGTCTCTGTTACATGAACTGACTCATGCCAAGCTTCATACAAAGGAAAATATAAATGACTACACCAAACCAGAGAAAGAATTTCAGGCGGAAATGACAGCTTATACCGTTGCTTCTTATTTCAATATTGATACCAGTGACTACTCATTAGATTATCTGCATCACTGGACCAAGGATCATGAATTTAAAGACCATGAAAGCCTGTTACAAGAAGTTCAGTCAACAGCTAAAGAATTTATTACAACCATTGAAGAATCTATGGGCCAAGAAAAGGAAGGGGAGAAAGATATGGGTATTAAAGAACAAAAACATGAAATCCAAAAGGAGAAACAAGAAAGAGAGGTATTACCTTCAGAAAAGCTTCGGGAGTTGTACAGGAGCCAAGTGAGCAAGGGTGAGAAGGATAGCGGGCCTTTTGGTAAGGAAGAAAAGGCCGAAGAGGAATATTCTCATCAAGACTTCAAAGACGCTTATAAAAAGGAGTTCATGAACTTTATTGAACCAACAGTCGGAAAAGAATTAGATAAAGAAGAAAACACAGACCGACAAGAACGTTTGGATCAGATGCGTGCTTTTCAAGAGACTCACAGTAAAGAAGAGGTGTACCAAATTAATAAGGAATCTCTTCAAGAATTAAAAGAGCTACCTTTAACGGATCGTGGAGAGCAGCGACTATCTCAAATCGAAAGTAACCTGGATCGAGAATTTCATGAAGAGAAAGGGAAGGAAAGCACCAGTTCGGAAATGAAGAATGGAAAGGAGAACAAGGAGGCTTTTCAGCAGAAGGAAAAGCAAAAAGAAAAAGTAGAAGTTGAACGATAGACAGGGAGTTTTCTTCCTGTCTTTTTTTATATCTAATTTTAGAAAGGAGGAAGTGCTGCATGGCCAAACATGTAAGCGCGGACCAAGTGGAGGTTGCTCGTAATGTGGATCTTATAGACTATCTGGAGCGTAAAGGGGAGCCATTGAAGAGAGAGGGACGATACTACCGACACCAAGTGCATGACAGCCTAGTGATTAAAGACCAAATGTATGTCTGGAATTCTAGAGACGAAAAAGGAGCTGGGGTCATAAATTTTGCGAAAATGTTTTACGGTATGAGCTTGCCGGAAGCTGTTCTCGATTTGAATGCACAAGGGTATAAAGAAATAGACAATCTCCAAGAGCAAAAGCCCAAGGAGCCTTATCAATATCCTTCCCATTATGAAGTGAACGATAAGAGAAAAGCAAAGAATTATCTTACGAATGAACGGAAAATTCATCCTAAGATTGTTAATTGGCTTGATAATAAAGGCTTAATTGCCCAGGACAAGCTGGGTAATGTGGTTTTCAAGTGGAGCCAACAGGGAGAGGTCGTTGGAGCAGATCGCCAAGGGACCTCTCCTATGAAAGATGGGCGAATGTTTAAAGGTATTGATAGGAATAGCCATGGTTCGGCTGGATTTTCGGTTAATATAGGTAAACCTAATTCCATTTACCTTTTTGAAAGCCCAATCGATGCCTTATCTTATTGGAGTATTAAAAAAGAAATGCTGCAAGATACTCGCTTAGTTTCCATGTCTGGGCTAAAGCGTCAAACTATGATTGATGAAATTAAACGAATGGGGAAAGAAGGTCATAAGGTAAAACAGATAACTTTTTGTACAGATAACGATAAGGCTGGGAGGGAGTTTGCTAATAAATATCATAAGTTAATAACCAATAATTTATCAGCCGTGGATTTCTCTAAGAAAAAAGACTGGAGTGAAGAGGTAATTCAAAATTCTAATACAAAAGTCCAAAGATATTTAGATAGGACAGTGGATAATAGTAGGGTGTAAATTAAAATGACCAGTCTTAACCTTACATTATTCCCAAATGAAAATAGAAGATCTAGTAGAAATATGCGAAGGGGTGTGTATATTATGAAAGGAGGTTACTTCTTTTAATATAGTAAATTAGATGCGGAAAGAGTATGGTGAATAAACGATATTATGTAGATACAATGGGAGCTGATCGAATCCTTTTTGTATGGTATATTTTAGAGGCCAAGAAGGAAAATGCAATAAAATGTTACTCAATTATAAGGTAGAGTTTTTTAAGGGGGAAAACATTATTTTTGAAGTAAAAGCTAAGAATTTAATTGGCAGAGGATTGTTTGCTAAAGAGTTTCCTAAAGAGTTCTCAGTTAGAGGCATAGAAGACACTTTAGAAAAACTAGACATATCTAATGTGAAAAAGGACGAAAAAAAATGGACACAAAGTTGTAGCTTCTCTATACCAAAAGTTGAACATGCAAGACGTGTTATGAACGTACCAACGCCATATCACCAAATAAAGCTTGCAGAATTTATATATCAGAAATAAGTGAAGAATTAAACCAGTTTTTTGACTCCTCTTCACTTTCGCTTACTAAGCCAGTTATTTCTGAAACTTCTGGGAGAGCATTAGTTAGAGAGCATAAATTCAGAACTAAAACTGATAAAAGAGTTGAGAATATATCGGAAAGTAAATTCATTTTAAAAACTGATATCTCTCGATACTTTCAAACTATATATACTCATAGTATTCCTTGGGCTTTACATGGAAAAGATTTTGCAAAGGGTAACAGAAGTGAAAGGTATTCTGGAAATAAGTTAGATAGATTGGTAAGGAGTATGCAGGATGGGCAGACTCTCGGAATTCCGACTGGCCCAGATACCTCATTAGTCTTATCTGAAATTATAGGTACATATATAGATAATAGGCTAAAAGAGGAGATAAAAGAGGTTAAGGGGTTTAGGTACACTGACGATTTCGAATTATATTTTAAAAATAGAGCTGATGCAGAAAACGCATTAAATAAGTTGTATAGAATTACTAGCGAAATGGAACTTAAATTAAATCCTCATAAAACTGAAATTATTACTTTACCTGATATTATTGAACCAGAATGGATACCTGAATTAAAGCTATTTAATTTTAGAGAACATGAAGAGGGTGAAAAGTTCGATTTAATTAGCTATTTCAGCAAAGCCTTCGATATGGCTAAAAAATATCCTGATGATGCTGTTTTAAAGTATGCTATTAAAAGAATAGATTGGACTATAAAAGAAGATAATTGGTACATATTCGAATCTCTCCTTTTAAGTATTGGTTTAATTGATAGTATAACATTACCGTTAATTAAATATAATTTAATAGAGTACCAAGATTAAGACTATCCCCTTAATAGGGAGAAGATATCAAATAGCTTAAATGAAACCCTTCACTCAAACATTCAATTAAATAACGATTATGAGTGTGCTTGGGCTTTAACAATAATAAATTATTTGGATTTAGACATCGATCAAGGAATTGCTGAAAGAATATTAAGGACAGATAATTCGTTTGTTGCTATATTATCGTTAGATGCTTATTATAAAGGGCGTGTTAAAGATGTAGTAAGTTTAGATCGGTTAAAATCTAACATAAAAACAGATTCGTTGTACAATGGTAATTGGATCTTTGTTTATGAAGCAGCTTATAATGATTGGTTTACTAATGCAAAGGAAGTAGTAGAAGAGGATAGTGTGTTTTCACAATTGTTAAAGTATGGAGTGAATTTTTATGATTCAACTAACATAGGTGAGGATTGGAAGGATACTAATGTAAATGATTACTAAAATGGAACACACAAATAAGGGTGGATAACAGAATGGGATACGATCCCTGAAATGATGAAAACGAAAAAAGCCCCTAGCACAGGGGCTTTACTATTAATGAAAAGTTATTCAAACCAATTATCTAATTCATAATGATCGGTTAACTTAGTTTTTGTTGCTGAACCTTCATGTACCAATCTTCTTCGGTTACTCTCAACCAAATTCAGAAGTTCTTGGTCTTGTATTTTCAAGTCTTTTAACGTAAATAGGGTAGTTTTATTTGTAAATGTCATTTTTGGAGGGGCTTCACTATAAGCCTCTTTAAAAGATTTAACGACGAATTGTAAGCTCATCTGTCGAAATTCCTCCATTTTTTTATCACTCACATCTAAATCGATGTCAGTATTGAATAGTGAAGTGACTTTATTACAAAATATTAATATCTTCTTATCAGTAATTATTCTATTGCAAATTGCGTTTATTACCTCCCTGTCAAATATGTCAAAAAGATCGTTGTAACTGCTGTGAGCATATTGAACACCCTCGATATAATATGCAATAGTATCTAAGAAGTTTTCTATCTCTTTTTTAGAGCTATTTGATAATAAGATGTTCCACATTTTTTTATTCGCTTGGTTCTGTTGAATAGTTTCAATCAACAACCTAGAAAAGACCCTAATGCGTGTTTCTGAGTCACTCTGGACGAGCTTAACATAAAGTGGATAGTCAAATCTTTGAGTATTATGATTGTAAAGACAATCAATGAACTCTTTTAAGACTAGTTCAAAGGATTTGTCAAGACTCTTCCTTTCCAAAACCTCCACTATTATCCTGTCCCACAGTTTATAATTGTTATGGTGATAGCCATTCCACCATAACGGTTGTGGATAACCCGTGTGCACGTTAATACCAGTCTCTAATAAATTGAACTCAATTAGTTTATCTACAATAACTGTAACACCGTTTTCCAGGATTTCTTCATTGAAGATAGCAGTTTGGATTTCAGTAGGAACCTTATTACTATTGAGGGCTACTGCTCTGATCCAATTCAAGTCCTCTCTAGTAGAGTTTAGAGTCATGTATATCTCTCTCTTTTCGCCCTCAGATAATTGATCCCAATGGTATATAAAGGTGAAAATGTTTGTAGTAATAAAGTTTGTATTTGGCTGCTTAAGTAACTCTTTAAAGACTGGTTCTCTAATTGTGCTGTCTGAGCCTGTTCCTTCCATTAAATAACTAGCAACACTCATTCCATAGTCATGAGCTGTGTTATATTTCCAGTAGTTGTTTAGCCAATTAAGCCAAGTATTAGCTAAATCAACTATTAATTCCTTATCATCTACATACTTGAGAGATGATGTGGCAACTTCGACCATGTGGGGTTCGTTGAGCCTAATTTGTTTAGATGGAAATTTGTTTAACAGTTCAATAAATACTTCGTACCATGTTAGCCACAAACTTGTCTTATTTTCCTCATTTAATTTAGACCACTCTATACTGTCTGTCTTATATTCGTCATAGAAGTTCTCCAAAAACTTAATTGAACGTACTGCCACCGGGATAATACTTAGGGATTCTTTAAAGTAGGTTAAAATTAATTTTTTGTTTTTATCACTGTACTTATCCCAACTGTTTAATGCTCCTCTAAATAACATGAAAATTACATTAGGGTGTTCGCTGTAGTCCAAATATACATCAATATTCTCTTCTAAATTAAACATATGATTACTAAAAAGGTGAAAAACCGCTTTCTCTCGAATGAAACTTTCGTCATACGTCAATCCAAGTTTTGCGATTCTCAGAGTAAGTTCTTCATTCTTTAAGTCCTCACCAAAATCTAGTAAGTTCCATATTTCTTCTGGAGTTAAAGTTTCATCACCTTTAGCTTTTTCCAAAAGGATGTAAATATTTTTATCTAATTTAGTAACTGCAAATATATTTCTTTTATTAGAAGGGTTATAGTAAGCCTCTCCAGCTCTCCAGAGTATACCGGATTCTTCCACCTTCTCTTGGAATTTAACTGACCTTATTAACTCTCTTTCTTCATCATCATTTAATATTTCTAATTTATCGTCAAAAAACTCTATTGACCTGTCCTTTACTGAAGGAAAGATTGAGTATATGGATTTAAATATTATCTTTTTAACGCTGTCAACTGGGTGTAGGTTATAATACCATTCAAGGGTCGACAGAGCAGACATACTTGAGTTTTTACTAAGAGAAGATAGACTTGACTCAGCGTATGAAAGTGTCTGTGCACTATCGAATAGGTCATCAATACCTTCCGCAAATAATATCTTACTTGCATGGTGATATATAGGGTGTGTGAAAATAATAGACCTTTTAATTTTATCGATATATATATAACCATGGCTATTCAGGTACTTAATTTCTTGTTTGAAATCCTCGCTTAAATCGAAGTGCTTTTCATACTTAGGGAATTGATCCTCAAAATCTGTTTTGAAAGTCATCTCTTTACCAGGCTCTCTATCGTCTATTAAACTTGGTTTCTCAGATGTATTGCTAAGTATAAATGTCAAATCATTGATTGATACTTCCCTTAAAGTATTGGAGCTAAGACCAAGCGCTATGAATAGTTTTTTAATCGTTCCCCCCCGCTGGCCAATTTTTTCTGCGAGTTGTTTTGAATCTATCCTTGCTAAATCAATTATTGAAACAGCGCTTAGTTCTTGTAAAGATTCAAGGTTTTTCTTTTCATTAAATAGGAGTTCTATTTGTCCCGGTTGCAAAGAATTAACTCCTTCATTTATTGATAGCCAATGAGAAACATTATTTAAGATGTTCATAGAAGATGATGAACTACCAAAATATTTAGTCCAAAGATTTTCCATAAAATCGAAATTATCAACTGTGAGATCATACCATGAAGTTCCCGATAAATTGCAATCTGATACTACCGTTTTCCCCATTGTACCTAATAAGATATCTGTTCTGCTTGTTACAATAATTTTTTTACTAGGAGTACTATTGTTTATAAGTTGGCTTACTTTTCTTAATGCTTCAAGTGAATTCTCAGTTTTAGTAATGGACCCGAATGGATCATCCAGTATTAATAACCGGTCCTCTTTGGTAGAGTGTCTAAAGAAAGTTAAGGCACCTTCATCTCCGGATAGTTCGCCTGTAATTTTGACATTGTACCCTTGCTCTTGATAGTTTTGACCTATTTCTTCTGCGAGATAAGTTTTTCCACAAAGAGAGGATCCTGTAAGTAGCAATGCGTTACTTTTTTTAATATAGTCCAGACAATATTCTTTTTCTTGCCTATGAATTTTATATTCATCATATCTAAAGATTCTTGTCCCTCTATACTTTTCTAAAACGTCTATGATAATTTCAGTAATAGATACCCCGGAACCCTTTTCTTCTCTAACTATAAGAAGAAGTTCATTAATAGCTGATATAATTTCAGATTCTGGTACCGCGTAGCTTTTGTTTAATATACGTTTTAAATTTTCCTTGACATCCTCAAAACTAAATAAATCATATACTTTATTCCTTTTTAGTATGTTTCGAAAAGCATTATTGTTGTTTTTCTCCAAGAACCATTCTAAGAAATTTTTCCTTTTATTACTTAAGGTTTTTTCATCAGTATAAGTTTCAAGGATTTTCACTTTTAATTTTTTCAAAAAAGTATTGCTTAATCCAGTGTTAAGACTAGCATTAATTGAATCTTTATTGTTAATAAATTTACTTACATCGTCATTGCACCTTGCATTGGTATAATAAGAGACAAATCGATTTTTGTTTTGTTTTAACTTTGTGAATAGATTTTGGGTATGGCTATTTTTGTCAAAGTGGCTAACCCAATTTGCGAACTCTTTCAGGTCAACCTGCGTTTCCCTATGTTTAACTTGAACATCAATGATATACTGCTCGCCTTCTTCACTAAATCCAAGCTGTAAGTCTTCTCCATTCTCGCTTTCAACATATATTTCAATATTGTCTTTTTCAATGTATTTAACTGCTAAATAGGCTGAAACAAGATATTGGTAATCGTATCCTATTTGACCATGAATTTCGACCGACATTAATACCCCTCACTTTTCCTTAGGTTTTTGGTTAATACACAATATTCTCGTAAAAGACTGAAGTGACCTTCATTTTCTACTTTTTGTAATGATGTTAAGTAACAAAAATGCACACCTTCTATCCATTTGAAAGCTGTGGGATACTTGATCTACAAGATCATTAGGAGGTATGATGCCCATGACTCAAAAAGAAAAACGAATATTTTGGAAAGATCGGACTAGATCTAGGACCGTCGGGTGCATATAATTCCATTGAGGCTTTCATTAAAATGCATATTTCCTCTTCAGTAAAGATGTATGGGGTTGTCCGCCCGTGACATTTCCCAAACATCCCTTTTGGTGGCATCTGTGCCATAGGATCCTTCGGATTGTCTCCATCCTTCTTGCCAAATACCATCGTGAATGCCCTGGGTAGCTGGACGTGAATGTAGTAAGTATGCTTCAATAGCTTTGCCTGTAATAGCATGGAGTGGAAGACTTCTTTCAGAATGTGATTTTGTTTGTTTGATAATTATAGTTCCCTGTAGCCAGTCAAAGTCATCCAATGAAAGTCTAGCGACTTCCGAATATCTGAGACCTAAATCATTTAAACATCGTGCAATTGAGTAGTTGCGGGATCCAGTTGGATTTGACCGAAATGATACACCGTTGAATTTTCACTTGCTGGAGCGTTAGGATCTCCTTGCATTTTGTCCTCCACTACAAAGCCGCCACCATGAACATAAAAATTAGTTGGACGTTTTTCGTCAAATATACCTTTCGGTGTAAGGATATCTAAATAACTTCTTGGATATTTATCCCCGTATTGAATATTATTTGTTAACTGATAATTACCATCAATAATCGTGGTTTTAGAGTGCTCCTTTGCTTCGTAATAATTATGACCCTCCGTAACACTTTGAAAAAATGAAGTTATCGTAATTAAAACAATTATGGAAATCTACTTAAAGCGAATACGTCAGTGGGCTTATTTAGAAATGAAAAGGGCTAAAAAAGAAGTGGAGAATAAGAGACGAAGAAGAGTTTATTTAGAGTTATATCACAACCATAAACTTATTTATATGTTATGCATTTTATTTAACACTAACAGGTGGCTTTAGTAATTGACAGAGAGAACTTGCAGGATTTAATTAGAGAAACTGTGGAAAATTAATTAATTTTTCAATGCTATGTAATCGTGAATTAACGATTAAACGTCATTCCTTATAATGAATGACGTTCGAGTTAGAAGAGGCTAAATTATTCAATAACGCAGAAAAGTTTTTTCATTTGTTCGAGTTCAACAAGAGTACATACTGAACAACCAATGGAAGCCTTTTTCAGGAATAGCTTTTCTGTTAAATCGCCTGATTATGTTTGTGGAAATAAGTTCAAATTTTAATAAAGTATAAATAGAGTACACTTTGTTGGGGTTATTTTAATTTTGTTTAAGAGAGTGTGAAGTCTATTAATCTTTCGATCTACCTAGAAAGGAAAGAATTTTGAGCGTTAATTTGATATAATAGTCTGTAAATAAAATGTAAATTTCATTGATGAAAGAGGTCTATAGATGACAATTATTGATTTGGAAGATAAAATTTTTGAAATAATAAAACAAACTGACAAAAAGGATTTTTTATTTGAATTGCTTGATGTTTATGATATTCCGCGAGCTACTATTACACGCTTGAAAAACGGAAACCAAAACCTCGCAAAACAATCTGGTGAAGTTCATTTAAAGAACAAGGTTTGGTTTAAGGAAACAAATAAGGGTGAACTTTTTGGTGGTTTTAGTAAAGTAGAACAACAATCGGGTGAACTTTCAGCCAAGCCACGCTACCTATTAGTAACAGATTTTGATGGAATATTAGCAAAGGACACTAAAACTAATGAAGCAATTGATATTAAGTTTGAAGAACTGCCTCAATATTTCGACTTCTTTCTAGCATGGAAAGGAATAGAAAAAGTTGATTTTGAAAAAGAAAACCCAGCTGACATCAAAGCAGCTGAACGCTTTGCACGCCTTTATGATGTTATTTGCAGAGAAAATGAAATCTCTGAAAACAACAAAGAATTAGATTTGTTTCTTATTCGGTTGTTGTTTTGTTTATTTGCAGAAGATACCGATATTTTCACAAGGAACAGTTTTTCGAACGCTATCAAGACATTGACAGCAGAAGATGGTTCTGATTTAAACGATTTTTTCAGCGAATTTTTTAGTGTATTAGATGAAGTTGATAGAGATAACGTTAAGACTTACCTAAAAGAATTTCCTTATGTCAATGGGCAGTTGTTTACAGGACCACATAAAGAATTAAAATTTACTGCAAAATCTAGAATACTAATAATAGAATGCGGTGAATTACTAAACTGGTCCAAAATCAACCCAGACATTTTTGGTTCAATGATTCAAGCTGTCTCTTCTAAAGAAAACCGGAGCCATTTAGGCATGCACTACACGAGTGTTCCTAACATTATGAAAGTTATAAAACCATTGTTTTTAGACGACTTATACAAAGCTTTTTCAAAGGCTTATAACAGCATGGATAAATTGAACCTGCTTTATGAGAGGATAGGGAAAATAAAATTTTTTGATCCAGCTTGTGGCTCTGGAAATTTTTTAATTATAACCTATAAAGAATTAAGACGTTTAGAAATAAATATTCTCTTAAGACAAAGAGAATTGTCAGAATATATCATGTATCTCCCGTCTGTGACTCTTGATCAATTTTATGGTCTCGAGATTGAAGATTTTGCACATGATGTTGCGAAGTTATCGCTTTGGATTGCTGAACATCAAATGAATATGGAATTAGAAGAAATTTTTAATGATAAAGTCCGTCCTACTCTTCCTCTCCAATCTGCTGGTGATATACGTTGTGCAAATGCCTTGCATGTGGATTGGGAGGAAATTTGTTCTAACGGTAAAAATGAGGAAGTATATGTGTTTGGAAATCCTCCATACCTGGGGTCATACCGTCAAAAAGCAGAGCATAAAAGGGATATGGCTAATATTTTTAAAGAGATAAAAGGTTATAAAATATTAGACTACATTTCAGCGTGGTTTTTCCTTGGGGCTAAGTACATGGAGAATTCCAATACATCTTTAGCCTTTGTTACGACAAACTCAATTTCTCAAGGTGATCAAGTTGCTACATTATGGGGCGAAATTTTCAAGTGTAAGATTGAAATAAACTTTTCGTATAATTCCTTTAAGTGGAAAAATAGTGCGAGGAACAACGCAGGTGTTACGGTTGTAATTATCGGACTTAGTTATAAGCCTAAGAAAAAGAAAAAAATCTATTCTGAAACGGGTTCTAAAGTTGTGGAGAATATTAATGCGTATTTGACAGAAGGAGAAAATATTTTAGTAAAGAAAAGAAATAAATCGATTAATGGATGGCCAAAAATGTCATATGGAAATAAAGCAAATGATAAAGGAGGATTAATTTTCTCTATTAAGGAGTACGAGAATGCTATTAATAAGTATCCGGAATTATACGAGTACTTTAAAAAATTAATTGGAGCCGATGAATTTATCAATGGCGGATATAGATACTGTCTTTGGTTAAATGAAAAACAGTATGAGGAGATAAAAGATAATCCTATTATAAAGCAAAGAATGGAGTATATTACAAATATTAGAAATGAAAGCTCTGATTCTTCTGTTAATCGAATAGCTAATCAACCATATCGTTTCAGAGATATTAATGAAACAAATAGCTATTCAATAGTTGTACCTTCAACATCTTCAGAAAACCGTTACTATATACCGATGGGGATTGTAGATTCAGAAAAAATCCTTACTAATGCAGTTTATGCTATTTACGATGCAGAAATCTTCTTATTGGGTATATTAATGTCAAGAATGCATATGGTCTGGTGTAAAGCGACTAGTGGTAGACTTGAAACACGGTATCGGTATTCAGCTGGTCTTAGTTATCATACATTTCCATTTCCAGAAATATCAAAAAGGCGAAAAAGAGAAATCGAGAAAGAGGTACTACAAGTATTAGATATACGGGAGGAGATGGGTGGTTCCCTAGCCGATTTATATAATGTTAGTACTATGCCTAAGGAATTAAAAGAGGCACATGAAAGATTGGATGGAATAGTTGAAAGAGCATATCGCTCTCGTGCTTTTAATTCTGATGAAGAAAGATTAAAAGAATTACTAAAAATGTATAATAATGTAATTGAAAGCTAGGTGCTGTATGGAACATTTATTTGAAATTAAATACCATCAAACTGGTCAAAGTAAGAATATAAATAAATACGGTATGCGGGAAATGCAAGCAAGAGCTTTTGATAAACGTAATTCACAATACCTTTTAGTCAAAGCACCGCCTGCGTCAGGGAAATCTAGGGCGTTAATGTTTATTGGAATGGATAAGCTGATTAACCAAGGGTTAAAGAAAGTTATAGTAGCTGTTCCTGAACGTTCGATTGGATCATCGTTTAAAAATACAGACTTAAAAAGTTTTGGGTTCTATGCAGACTGGAAAGTTGATCCAAAAAATAACTTAACAACTGCTGGTGGAGGGAGTTCAAAAGTTAAAGATTTTATTCGTTTCATGGAATCAAATGACAAAATTTTGATATGTACTCATTCTACATTAAGATATGCATTCGAAAGAATCGATGATAAAGCTTTTGATAACTGTTTGCTTGCTATAGATGAATTTCATCATGTTTCGGCAGATGTTAATTCTCGATTAGGTGAATTGTTACGTAGTATCTTTCATAATTCATCTGCGCACATTGTCGCAATGACTGGCTCATATTTTCGAGGGGATTCGGTGCCAATTCTTTTACCGGAAGATGAAGAATTGTTTGAAAAAGTAACGTATTCCTACTACGAGCAGCTAGACGGATATGAATATTTAAAAGGATTTGGAATTGGATATCATTTCTATCAAGATAAGTACACATCTGCAATTAATGAAGTATTGGATACAAATTTAAAGACTATTATTCATATCCCAAATGTGAATTCTGGTGAATCAACAAAAGATAAATACGATGAAGTAAATCAGATCATAGATTTGATAGGTGAAGTGGAATATCAGGACGAAGAAACTGGTATCCTATATGTTAAAAAACATTTAGATGGGAAAATATTAAAAGTTGCCGATTTAGTTGACGACCAGGCTAGTCGTGAAAGCATCGTTGAGTATTTACGCAATGTTAAGGAGTCAAAAGACTTAGACATAATCATTGCTCTTGGGATGGCAAAAGAAGGGTTTGACTGGCCATTTTGTGAACATACGTTGACGGTAGGTTATCGTGGTTCACTTACAGAGATTGTTCAAATCATCGGTCGTTGCACTCGTGACAGCCCCAATAAAACTTATGCTCAATTCACTAATCTAATTGCAAAACCTGAAGCAAAAGATGAATTAGTAACACATACAGTAAATACAATGCTTAAAGCTATTTCCGCCTCCTTATTAATGGAACAAGTCCTAACCCCTGACTTTAAATTTAAACGAAAAACAGAAGATAGCAACCAGTCTTCCACACCAGGAGAATTGTTCGTTAAAGGAATGAAAGAGCCATCTACAGAAAAAGTTAAGAAGATTATAGAAAATGATATAAATGATTTAAAAGCAAAAATTATGCAAGATTCTCAAGTTCAAAAATCGTTTACGGGAGAAGTAGATTCCAAAGTCCTAAACAAAGTGTTAATACCAAAAGTGATTCAAAAGGTGTATCCAAACTTATCAGATGAAGAAATTGAGGAAGTTAGACAAAACGTTGTTTTAGATACTGTAATGAAAGGAGCTAAGTCTGAAGTTACAGGAAGCAAAGAATTCATTCGCATGGGAGATAAATTCGTTAATATTGAGGATTTGGACATTAACTTAATTGATACAATTAATCCATTTCAAAAGGCGTTTGAGGTACTTTCGAAAGAATTAAATTCACCAGTGTTAAAGCTGATCCAGGAATCTATTGATGCAAAACGCATAATATTTGATGAAGATGAATTAGTTTACATTTGGCCAAAGGTTGAGGAATTCTACCAATCAACCGGAAAACGACCCGATCCAAGGTCTGAAGATCCTATAGAAAGACGTATGGGAGAATCTGTAATCTATATGCAAGAACTAAGGAGGAAACGTGAGAATGGCAAATAGATACAATTCCATTGAAGAAATCATGAAGAGTTTACTATTTACTGAAATCACAGTGACCCCTAAAAAGGTTCCCGAGATTCAAAATGACCTTGAAGTTGAAAAATTTATAGAGATAGTTGATTTTGTTAAAGAAAATGGACATGAACCATATAAGGTTCCTAATGAACTATATGAAAGAAGTCTCGCAAGTCGATTGATTGGAATACGTAAAAACCCGGAACGTTTGGAATATTTGAAACAGTACGATGAAATTGGGCTACTAGAAAAGAAAGAAAGGGAAGTCGTAATTCCTAAAGTCTCTTCCGTTGAAGATATTCTAGATAGTGGTTCTTCAGAATTGCTAGGAGATAATTCTGTTAGCGATCAAGCAAGTTCTATTTTTGATACTAGCGAACTACCAAAAGTTACTACAATGCCTGATTATGTTGCAAAACGAAAAAAGTTGAAAGATTTCGCAAGGTATGAGGAACTTTTTAAAAGGTGTCACAGGGAGATTACAGAAGGAAAACGAAAAATTGTATCATTTAAGAATGAACAGGATATACAGCCAAATAGTTTTTATGTATTAAAAGGAGTACTCCTTTATGTTGAATATGTTGGGGAACGGAAAAAAGTAAAAGGTAAAGTTAATGCTAGACTTCGGTGTGTTTTTGATAACGGAACAGAATCAAATATGCTGCTCCGTTCTCTTTCTGCTGAATTATATAAGCATGGAAGACGTGTAACAGATAATGAAGACACTTTATTAGATAATGTTAGAGAAGATGATCTTTCTTCAGGTTTTATTTATGTACTAAAATCATTGAGTACAGATCCACAAATCCGTGGTATTAAAGACTTATATAAAATCGGCTTTACAACGGGTTCAGTAGAGAGAAGGATTAGGAATGCAGAGAATGAGTCAACCTATCTCAATTCTCCCGTTGAAATTGTCTCTACTTTTCAAGTGTTTAATATAAACGGCAGAAAATTTGAAACGGCAGTTCATCATACACTTTCTAATAAAAATTTGGATGTTTCTATTCAAGGAGCCAACGGAAAAATGTTAGATCCTAAAGAGTGGTTTGTTGTAACGTTAGAAGAATTGCAACAAGTGATTGACCAAATTATAATGATGGTTAATCTGTCTGATTAGAATATATTTTTATCAAATAAACTCCTATACGACTGGATTTTTCTCGAAAAATCCTAACAGCTAAAAGCCTCTCTTAAGATAATCAATCTTAGGGGAGGTTTTTTTATGTGTTCATGCTTTTTCCTTAGAATATTATCTTAATTTATTTTTAGCTTTTTTTAGTCTCGTTAATTTTTTATTGAACCTTAAATTCGATCCCTACCCATTTGCATTATTAGTATATTTCCATGGATTAAATAAGTCATCTTTGTCATTTATTATAAACGAAAGATTGTTGGAAAACGAAAAAATTTTTAAAAGAATTACTAGGGAAGGAACTTTCTATATTAAAATTGTGTTTTCTGACATACCTCTGACACATTCAGGTTTTATAGTGAAATCATAATTTAAATATTAAGAAATGAGGGCTTAGGAAATGAGAGAAAAGAAACAGTCTCTTTTTAAATTAACCGGGTTGTCTTTGTCCGCTGGTGTATTAGGTTCTGCGCTTACGTTAGGGATAACTTCTTACGGTGACAATACAGACGTGAATCCGACTGCTGTTGAAAGTACATCTGAAGAAACGGTTGATGTCGACGTATCACAAATGTCTACAGATTCATATTTGTCTACAGCTGATATTGTTGCAGATGCATCCGATGCAATAGTCGGAGTCGTTAATATGGCAATACAAAATGGTCCATTCCAAAATAGTGAAGATATAGTAGAAAGTGGAACGGGATCGGGTGTCATCTATAAGGTTACGGATGATGCCGCTTATATCGTCACAAATAATCACGTAGTAGAAGGGGCATCCGAAATTCAACTCTCTCTTAAGAATGGAAAAGAAGTGAGGGCTGAACTGGTTGGGGCTGATGCCCTCACTGATATCGCCGTATTGAAAATTGAGGGCGACTACGACATGACACCTCTGGCATTCGGGGATTCCGAAGATATTCGGGCGGGAGAAGAGGTTATTGCTATCGGTAATCCTTTAGGGCTTGACTTATCCAGGACCGTTACCCAAGGCATTATTAGTGCGAAGAATCGCACGATTTCCGTGTCAACTTCTGCTGGGGAGTGGGATCTAGATGTCATTCAAACCGATGCAGCGATCAATCCTGGAAACAGTGGGGGAGCACTTATCAATTCCTCCGGCCAATTGATTGGGATTAATAGTCTGAAAATAGCAAGTGATGATGCAGAAGGACTTGGCTTTGCCACACCTAGTAACAATGTTGAGGAGTTGATCGAAGATATCACAAAGGATGGCAAAGTAAATCGTCCATATCTTGGAGTCAGTGTGATAGGGATCGATCAAGTTCCTGCTTATTACTCACAGTCGCCTCCTGAGGATGTGAAAGAAGGGGTCATTATTGGGTCTATAGACGATATGTCTGCTGCGGCGAAAGCCGGACTGAAGAAAGAGGACATTATTGTATCTCTCGAGGATCAGTCAGTAACTAGTGCAAGTGATCTTCGCAAGTATCTTTACACGAATCACAAAGCCGGTGACAAAGTGGCCATCAAGTTTTATCGTGACGGAGAAGCACAGACAATCCAAGTCACGCTGACAGATCAGTCTGAATGATAATTAAACAAGGGGGAAGGTAGAATGAACAAAAAATTCATGATAGGAGGCGGAGCATTTATCGTTGCGGTAGTGCTCTGCATCTTCCTTATTTTAAATATGAATGCAGAAGAAAGTGTAGCGACTGTCAATGGAGAAACGATTGAGAAGGAAGAACTGTATGATCTGCTTGTAAGTCAATATGGAGAAGACGCATTGGACTCTCTAATTACAAGCAAAATCGTACAATTAGAAGCAGAGAAAAATGATATCGAAGTGAGTCAAGAGGATATTGATGACGAGTTGGCTAGCTATTACAATCAGTATGACGGTGAAGAAGGTTTTCAAAGTGCCTTGGAAGGAAGCGGTATGACTATTGCTGATTTCAAAGAAGACGTGGAAGAATATTTGGCTATGAATCAATTACTTAAAGATAGAATTTCTGTTACGGATGAGGAAAAGGAAGCGTATTTCGAAGAGAATAAAGAGAGCTTCAACCAACCAGAACAAGTGACTGCAAGGCATATTTTAACTGAAACAAAAGAAGAGGCACAAACGGTTCTTGATAAGTTGGAAGAAGGAGAAGACTTTGCTGATCTCGCTGCAGAATATTCGACAGATGACACCACGAGTGGATCTGGAGGTGACCTCGGTACCTTCGGCGAAGGAGAAATGGTGGAAGCTTTTGATGAGGCTGCCTTTTTCTTGGAAGATGGGGAAGTGAGTGATCCGGTGGAAACGGAATACGGCTTTCATATCATCGAAGTGACTGATCATACGAATGAGAAGGAGTCTGTCTATGAAGATGTGGAAGATGAAGTAACAGATGCACTGAACGATTCCAAGCTAAATGAAGAATACAGCGTTTGGCTCGAAGAAAAAATGACAGAGTATGAAATTAACAATAACCTATAAGATAAGTGGAGAAAAAAGATCAGTCGAAAAAACGACTGGTCTTTTTGTATAGTGGCGGATCACCGCTTATTGGTTTGTAGTCGAGCAATTACTTAATGGTGAAAAAAGTAAACACGTTCAGCACCTGCATGAGACGAAACAACGTGGTTGGTGCACAAAAGAAAAAGACACTAGTTTCCCAAATGTCTCACATGAATACAATGATGAGATTGGTCAAAAGAAAGTTAAGCGTAGTTGGATAGATTCGAAAGAACGCATGGGCAGCGTTATTGTAGCTGGTACGGAAAAGTGAAAGTCAAAGAACAGACGCTTATGAAAGCTGCCTGCCAGAATCCTTTTCGGTTATAAATTGTAACGGAGGACCCAGACCATAACACTCCCGAGGAAAACGGATACCCCGCAATATGGGTTTCACGAGCGCGCTCGGGCGTTCGTCCGCAGAAAGAGAATGGTCTGGTGCTCCTGAAGACAAGAATAAAGCTTGTAGAAAAACACGGGGTTTCTTACAAGCTGAAAAGACTGCCGATAGCTCGGCAGTCTTTGTTAAGCACGATATCTTTTAAAAAGGTTGATAAACACGGTTGTTCCAAGCAATAAGATGACTAGCACGGAAACGGAAATCAGGTTTCTTTTTTGTGAAGCTGTGTCAGCGGTTGAACTGCCTTCCATCCTGGGCATGCCTTGTGGTCTTTCTCCGCCCATGCCTTCAGGAAACCCCCCATCTGGCATGGCGGGTATTTCACCTTCCTGCCTTCCTTCTGGCATTTGACCTTCTTCCATTCCCTCTGGTCTATCACCATTTCCTTGTCCGCCCACCCCTGGCATGCCGCCACTGTTTTCACTGATTCCTTCTCCATCGTCATAGCTAGGAATATCTCCATCCAGTTGCTGTTGAACGTTCTCTATCCTTTGTTCAAGGAAGCTGGTGATTGCTGGATACCCGTCAACAGCTCCGCTGCCTGTATTAGCCTGGAATTCGTCATACGTATAAAAAGCAGTAGGGTCCTCCTTTACAGAATCACTGATTAAATCTTTCACTTCACTTACTCGTTGTTCAATATTATCGAGTTTATTTAATGTTTGTTGAATGTACGTGTGATAGGTTTCTTTATACTGGTCATCTGATAGCACGTAATCCGTCAAAGGGTGTTGTTCTACAGAACCTATCGTAGGTTCGTCGATAAGCATGGTGATTTGTTCTTCATCCCCCATTCCCCCTATGGACATGTTGTGGTCCCATGGAAGGAAAGTGAATATACCGTCTTGTTCATATAAGTAATAGTTGTGGCTTAAATTCCCCTGGTAGCTGTCCATATTTGCCATAACAGTACTGACCGCAAGATAGCGCAAATATGAATCAACATCGAAATAGTCTTCTACATTCTTTCCTTCATCGAGAGCTTCAATGAAATCAAGCAGGTCGGTATTTGTCTCCAGACCAATTTTCTGTTCGAGGTTCGTGCCTTCAATGCCCATGCCCTCTTCCCAAGAGAGGCCGGCTCCTATATTTGCTTTAAAGAGGTTGCCTGTGGAATTTCCGAAATGGCGCTCCAGGTAAGGTTCTTCAATGTTTTCAACACTCAAATACAATCCGTAAGATTTCCCGTTCACGGATACATGAACAAAGGAATACTCTGGTGTTTCAATTCCCATTTCTTCCATGATTTCATAGGTCAAGTACTCTCGCATATAGGAAGGATCGGCAAAGTTATTGTTCAAGTTAATTTTTGTGAATCCTTCTAAGTTCTGCTCTATATACTCATTGAATTTTAACTTGAAGCTGTAACGTTCGGAATCCGAGTTTGCTACAGAGTTTAGAGAAGAATTCCCCTTAAATCGTACTCCTGTGTAAGGAACGTCAATTCCGTTATAAGTGACAGCAGCTTCCTTGTATTCTTCCTCTAAAGGATTTTCCAGCATATCTTCAAAATCAGATTCTTCGATTTCAATATTTACTTCACTGATCTCTTCTTTGTTGAAGATGGACGTTTCCTCTGCGCTTATTGTTAGTGTAGTGGTGAGCAGTATAAGGATTACCATAGCACTTGCAGTAAGGTTTTTTTTCCACATTGGTAATGTCATCACCTTTCTATAAACCAAAAGGGTGCTCTCCCCATATGGGTGACACACCCTTTTTCTTATTATTGGACATAATCTCCGTTATAACTTAGTAAGACTGCATTCTCTACTCCTTGTACATTCGTTATGCTGTTGACGAAGCCAGCTTCTTTCTCCTTCAAACGGATTTCGAATGTGATTTCTGTCTCCGAGTCTGTGACAGATTTTTGCTTTATGTCGTAACGGTTGACGGCTTTTTTCATTTGGTCAAAGATGCTTTGTTCAGTATCATCTCCTGTGAAGTTGACGATAAATAAGTAAGGAGTCTCTGATTTTGACTTTTTCATAAAAACAAATAGGACAATACCGATAAGGATAGAGCCTAAGATAGCTAATGAATAGAAGCCTGCTCCAATGATGATTCCACTGGCGAGAGCCCAAAATAAGAACACTAGATCTGTCGGGTCTTTGATTGGGGTTCGAAAACGGACTATGGAGAGAGCTCCGACCATCCCAAGCGACAAGACAAGATTGGATCCTATCGCCATGATGACAAGCGAAGTAATCATAGAGAGCCCGACGAGTGTGATGTTAAAGTTTTTTGAGTACAGAACCCCGCTGAAAATCCGCTTATACAAAGTGTAGATAAACAGTCCTACTAAGAAAGAGAGAAGCATAGTAATTCCTATTTGCAGAAGCGAAATATCTGTATTGAAGTTGGATAATACTTCTGTATTTAAGAGATCTGAGAAAGATGTTTCATTATTATTGTTATTTTCCATTATTGATCCTCCCAAGCATTTGATTTAGTGAATTTGCGACAAATCGTGTACTTCGAAGCAGCCTGCCGCTGAAGTCCGTTTAATTGAAGGGCATCCCGAACATAATTGGGAATATACTCATCAAATTTCACTTCCATAATATAAACTGGTTCATCTAGAGCTTTCACTGGAAGTAAATCAGGATCAAAGGGATTAATTTTGTTAAGGCCGGTGCGCAAGTCCTTGTCAAAGGTAATGCGGACATTGCCTTCTTTTGCAACAAAGGCTTCCCTTATATAATCCACTATAACTTTCGGTCTTAATAGGCGGTTCTTCATTTCATGACGCACTTCCTTAAGAAGAGGAGAGGACGTACCATTTAGAACGGAGAATTCGTTATCTATGAGACGTTCCAGTGTATCCCTGGAGATAGCTGCTCTTTCCTTGGCGATGAAGGTATTCCGTTTAATCTTCTTCTCGAAGTGGATGACTGAATCACTCCTGTTATAGAGCCGAACTCGATATTTGTGCCGGTTTTTAATGCCGGCTTGCTTTTCTTGTAAAGCTTTATTCTCTATATCGTCAAAATAGACGCTTCGAATATGATATTCTCCTTTGTGATCAGCGTGGGTATCTTGCTTAAGAAAATGTTTCAGCCGGTGCCGGATCAAGTAGTATTGATGATAATTGACATAGTATTTCATCTCATTACGGAACTTTAATTTCTTGACCATGAATCATGACCTCCTTGCGTTAGTCTTACTTTAAACTCAGAATGTGTCAGGGAGATGGCAGGGGAATAAAAAGCAAGCAGAAGTTAAAAAGCTTCCTAATTATATAAGTTATTAAAGGATTCATGTTTGACATTCCGTTGACACACGATTGTGTTATTCTGAATCTAGATTGAACTGGAGAAGGTGAGCAGAAAGTGGAGAAAATAATGATCGTCGAAGATGAAATGCCGATCAGCCAAGTGTTGAAGGCTTACTTGAAAAAAGCGAACTATGAAACCGTGCAAGTATTCAGGGGAGATGAAGTTCTTAGAAGATTTGAGGAAGAATCCCCTTCTTTAATTATATTGGATGTCATGCTTCCTGGCATAAATGGGTGGGATGTCCTGAGGAAAATACGGGAGAAGAGCGACTGTCCTGTCATCATGCTTACGGCGCTGAGTGAGGTGGATGACCGTCTGAGCGGACTCAATCAGGGGGCGGATGATTACATTGCTAAACCTTTTGTAGGGGATGAGGTAGTTGCCCGAACCAAAGCTGTTCTTCGACGGATGGGAAAACAAACTTTGCCGGTTAAAAGCTTCGGAAAATTAGAGGTGGACCTTATTGGTCACAGGGTAAAATTAGGCGAGGAAGAGATCATTTTGACCCCACGTGATTTAACGTTATTGACATTTTTTGCAGAGCATCCTAATCAGACGTTTACGAGAGAACAGTTGATTGAAAAGGTATGGGGATGGGAGTACGAAGGCAGTGACCGTGCTGTCGATGTGAGCATCAAACGTATCCGAAATGCGCTTAGAGGCTGGCCGGTCTCTGAAGGGGAAATACGAACGCTTCGCGGGTTAGGATACCAGCTCAGTGTTTACTGATAAGAAAATTCCTTTGCAGCGGTATTGGACGACAAGATATGTTTGGACATTGGTGGTAGGACTCCTGGTAATCGGCCTTATTTCGGCTATCTGGATCCGGCACCAAACGTTAGAAAATCGTTTGAGCATGATGGAATTTGTAGCCGAACAGACGGCAGGTCGTTTGGTGAATGACGGAAGGGTTAAGCCGAATAAAGAAGAAGATATTTTTGTGCAGGGCCGGGAAGACTTCATGAATATGAACAGCAGACCTAACTTATATGTCGTGGATCAAGAGGGGAAAGTATTGTTTCAAGAACGTCCGGCTGGGCAAAATGCGCCTCATAGTTTCACTGCCTCCTTATTGGATGAGCAAGGAAGCGTACAAAAAGTAGATGCATTATCTGAAACCTTTTACCTTGTGAAAAAACCGATTGAAATAAACTCCACAATGTTAGGCTGGGTCATTGTCACCGAATCCAAAAAAAATCTGACGACGGTTGATCAAGAATACTGGCAGCTTTCCCTCATGCTTGTAAGTCTGGCTCTGTTAGGCTGGTTGGCGATTTATTTCTTATCCAGGCGGCTGTCGAAGCCAATCAAGGGAGTCGCTCAAGCGGCTAGAGAATTACAAGCAGGTAATTATGGCTTTCACATCCAGAGTGAGGACGTAAGAGAAGAAGAAATATATGACCTCATTCAATCATTTCAGGAAATGTCTTATAAATTAAAACGCCTCGAAGAGTTACGGAGTCAATTATTGGCAGGGGTAACACATGAGCTCAAAACTCCGGTGACCTCAATTAGTGGAATGCTGCGTGCAGTTAAAGACGGGATCGTGGAAAAGGAAGAAGCAGAAGAATTTATTGATATTTCCTTAAAAGAAACGGAGAAATTAGAACGGATGGTGCTCGACCTCCTCGCTTTCAATACTTTTGCTGCCAATTCTTTTCCTTTAGCTAAAGAAGTTCAATCCATCAACCGCACCGTGAAAGATGCTGTGCATCGCTGGGAAGTCGGACAGGAGAGAGAAGAACGGATTCATTTATCCCTACATCTCTTACCGGAGGAGATAGAGATACGAGTCGATCCTATGCGTTTTCAGCAGATCATGACGAACCTTCTTAATAACGCGTCCCACGCGATGGAGGGAGAAGGGAAGATCTTCATCAGACTCCACTCGGAGCAAGGGAAGATTGATATAGATGTAGAAGATACGGGCACAGGAATTAAAGAAGAGGAAAAAGATTTCATATTCGAGCGTTTTTATCGTGGAGAAGACAAAAAGTATAAAACTGGTGGGCTAGGTCTTGGTTTGCCATTCAGTAAAATGATCGCAAAGTCGCTGGGAGGAGACTTGATCTTGTATGAAAGCTCTTCAAGAGGAACGGTCTTCCGTATTACGTTACCTAAACAATAAACTAGGTAAACTCAGTAAATTAAATGTTACACTTGTGCCAAATGCCAGAGTGACTCAAAAATAAAGGTTATTTCGGCTGACAATATTGACGAAGCCCTACGAAAAAGGAACTGGACAGTATGTCGGATTTTGAATCGGATCCTTACAATGGTTTTTCTGTTGAATATTTAAGTCCATCAAATGGGGAAACAGCGCATCCGAACATTTCATCTAGGGTTCAGAAGCTGGAAGCAGGATTCCATTCTAAAGTTCACCGTCATACAAGATCTAAAGTCCTACACGTTTTTAAAGGAGAAGGTTATACAGTTATAGATAGTGTTCGATATGATTGGGAAGAAGGCGTCCTTCTCGCTATTCCGAACTGGGCGTGGCATGAACATGTTTCCACCTCCGCAGATGACACGTACTTGTTTACGGTAAGAGACCTGCCGAGGATGGAGAAGCTCGGTTTGGAGAGGGAAGAACCTTACCAAGAGAATGACGGCCATCAAAAAGGAAAGAAGTGTTTAATCCTAAATTGCAAAAGATATAAGGATGAGTTTCAATTAAATTATATGGTCAATCAGGTTTATGTCTGGTTGACTTTTTATATTGGTTATATATAGCGGAGACAAACTGAAGGAGAGTTTTTATTCAGGGACAGTAGATGACATACTCTTTCTCATTATTTGTTATTTTTATTCAGTCTTATTAAAAGAACTAAGACTGAATAAAGCTAGAACTCACATGTTATTTAGATATTATTTTTTGCTATTTATATGGATAAATCCATGGACGGCATGATGTGACAACCCCTAATCCTTGTATGTGTACTTGGTGTAAGATTAGTTAATGCGGTGATGGAAAATATATAGTCTAAGTATCTTGTGGGAGATTGCTTAACCTTATATAAACATGTAAAATAAGTGTTCACGTGCTTTTTTGCATAGTTAGAGCTTTTCACAGGAAAAATAAAGTGAAATATGTTTTTTCGTTTTTTCTTATTCGTGATTTTTCAGAAAAACACGAATAATATATGCAAAATAGGGTATTTGACTAATGACAAACATAAAAATAAGTATTAAAATAAACTAAGAGGGGGGTGTGTAAGTTGACTAATCCGACAGTAATACAAAATGCTACTATACATGACGTTGCTGATTATTTCCTTGATAAAGGAAATATGGGTACTGAAGAAGCAATTACACACTTAAAACTCCAAAAACTTGTCTACTATGCTCAAGCATGGTATGTAGCATTAAATTACGGTAAGAAACTTTTTGACTCTAGAATTGAAGCGTGGATGCATGGTCCAGTTTGTCCAGAGTTATACAATGAATATCGAAATTATGGATATAAAGAAATAGAACGACCAACTTCATCGCCAGAGTTCATTGATGGTATTACGGAAGTTTTAGAATCAGTGTGGGAAGTTTTTGGTTCGTACGATGGGAAGTTCTTAGAAGAATTGACTCACTCAGAAGATCCGTGGATAAATGCAAGGAAAGGTCTTCCGGAAAATGCAACAAGTAACAAGGAAATAAAAATTGACGATATGAAGAATTTTTACAGTGATTATTTAAACTAGGAGAGTTATAAGAACTCTTCTTTTTTAATGTACTTGGAGGTAAAAAATGTCATTATTGGTCGATATTACAATATCTTTGATGCTTATTATTTCTCTTATATACATAGTGAATTACCTAGTTATTGTAAATAACCTTCAAAAGTGTATTGACTACATTTCTGGAAAGAAAGCCAACTTTGTAGTAAGGCTGTACTATATTATAAGAGATTTTTGGTGTTATTATGCAGATAATGAGAAAAATGATAGGAAGTTGTATTTGTCCGAAAGACTTGCCCAGACATATTTAAAAATTAAGATTCTTATATCAAGGTTAGAATCGTTTCCTTTCTCCTTATTAGGATGTATAACAATTGTCTTTCTCTTTTTTTTGCTTTACTGGTTTATTCCACTTAATTCAATAATATTTTATGATTTATGGGTAGAAACATTCAAGATCATTGGTATTAAAGGTTATGTTGGAGGTAATGAAGCTACTATATATGAAATAATGAAAAGTGTAATAAAGGCTATGTCCATTGCATTTTCAGTACTTTTGACATTATACATTTTCACATATAGAGAAAGAAAAACATTTTCTGTGAGTTTAAATAACGCAATGAATAGCAACAACTTTAGCTTTCTGATAATATTAGTAACTGTTATTTATGGTAATCTTTTATTGGTATTGGTTAAATCCAATCAGTTATTTAATAGTGTACTATCTATTAATAGATTTATAACCTTACTATTATTGTTACTAATTTCAAGCTATGTTTTAGTGAAAGTTATCAAAGATATGATTTTGGGCATTGATTATAATTATACTATTAATAAATCCATAAAAGACATGGATGATCTTTCATATATTTCTCACCTTGCCCCAAATGGAAAACAAAAGGACTATATAGATGATTACGTGATAAGGCATATTGAGGGTTTTAACCAGGTTATTAGCTACTGCATAGATAATGATTTATATGATTACAGTAAGCTGCTTAATGAATGGGAGAAAATACTTGTTGCTTATAAAACCGGACCGCCAAAAGCAGAAGAGGTAATGAATGCTAACAGATTTTATCTAAGTAATAATGTGTCTGGCGATAAAGTATATAAGACTTTTATGAATATACATCTATCAATTATTCTCTACTTGGCTGAACATAATAGATATGCTGAAGCTATTACTTGTGTGGAACAATTAAATGACCTTCTTTCTCCAGCTAAAGGGTTTAATGAATTAAAAAACGTTTATCTTTCAAGCTTGCACAGGTTGTTTACAATTACACAAGAGGAACATCCAATTGTATCAACTTCAGTGTTAGATCAACTTAGTAAATACAGCAGTCATGAAATCTTAACAGATAAATTTATAAGTCTGGATATATTTACTGCAATAATGACTAGGTGTGTAGAGAAAGGCGACGTAAACCAACTTAGTATTTATGCTTATTCCATTTTAGATGCCAGAGAGATAAAAAATAAAGATCAGGTTATTAAAACCAAAACACAAATAGATGACAAGATGCTACAGTATCTCAGAAGAAAAATGACGAATCAAACGTTCAACAAAGCATACATATATTCAATATTTCAAGTATGTCTGAAGTCACTTGAAATAGGTAATTACCCAGCTGTAGGTTTTCTAATGAAATTTTTAATTACAAATTTTCATAGAACAAATGAATTGAAAGAGACCTTCACTAAGTTATATGAGAACAGAGGGGAAGTTAATCCTTATATACAACTTAAGGATAAAGACAATGATTATTTTAACCGATTCATTTTTAAAACTAGTGCAGATGAGTATTGCATACGTAAATTAGGGATTTTATTATTTGGACAACAAATTTATTCTGATTACTATAATCTACCTAAGAAAACCACTAATATTAAAAAGAGTATTGATCATTATGTAGATATTCGTGCTCTGTTTAGTGGGTGTGACTATTATAAATATACATTTTCAAAAATAGAGAGTGCTAAAAACGATTTTGGATTGCTATTTTTGAAAGAAAGTGATTTCTTAAAAACATTAAATAAATTAAATACTAGACTCATCAAAAGCAACGACATAAAGTATTTCGAGCAGTTGTTTAACTTCTATATAAAAAAATCTATCAAATCTTCATAGAACTAATATAAAGGAATTATAGAAGTACCATAATTAGGAATAGTTTCGTGTGCTCAATAGTATTTCAATTAAAAAGAGTAGGTACCTACTCTTTTTCAGCTATGTTAAATCATTTATAGATATAGGTTAGGAGCGGTTTGGGTTATGGCAGCAGTTGATTTGATGTAACTGCTAAACCGAAACTTATACAGTAAAAGCGGCTTCTTATTACAAGAGGTTGCTTTTTTCAATCTACACGTATTTTTCTTGATTTAAACAGTCAACATGTATATGATTGAATTACATTATAATATAATTTAACTTAAAACTTAATATTAACTACCCCGTTTATTAACGGGGTCCTTCGGGGTCGGGTGAAGTTACATACCGATCATATAATAAAATTAAAACCACAATCTTATGTATTAAAGATTGTGGTTTTTTAATAATCCTGGTGGGTTTCAATCAACCTGACTTGTTATTGACCCTTTGATTACCTTCTAAAAGTATAGGCGATACTCTACTATTAAACCCCCAACAAATGTGCTATAAAATTATTAGAGGGGGAATTGAATTGGCAAAGGTTGTAATTCCAAAAGAAGACTTATATGATTTATACGTTAATCAAAAATTTAGTTTCACTAGAATTAGCAATATATACAACTGCTCTCCAGGTACGATTAAAAACCGATTGCGCGAAAACAACATTCCTATTCGTTCAAGAGCGGAGTCCTTGGGGCAACGGCTCGACCTACAATTAGGGTTCTCCCTAACGGCAGAAATGATCATGGAGAAAGTTAACGAAGGCATGTTTATTTATGAAGTAGCTGATTTTTATGGAATAAACCGGAAAGCCATTACAAAGAAGCTTACAAAAGCAGGAATCAATGTGTCTGAACTTGGAAGCCATCAAAAGAGGATGGATGAACATAATAGCAGGACCAGCAAGGAGTTCTTTTCCGACCCTGATCGTTATAAACAGCAATCAAAATGGTTAAAGGAATTAAGAGAAAAGAGAACAGAAGAGACTCAATTGAGATATGATACAGCTCATTTAAGAGATTATCAGGAGTACAAAAAAGTTTGCCAAAGAATCGTTGATAAGCACTATGGTAAAGAGCGCCCTGAAGGTATGCAGTATGACCACAAATATTCTGTGCGTGATGGGTACGATAATGGGGTGCCGGCTCCAATTCTTTCTCATCCATCTAATCTTAGGTTAATATCTGCCTGGGATAATAATTCAAAAGGGAATGGTAGCATTATTACTACTCAGGAACTTTATGAGGGGCAGGGACTAAACTTGGAATCTTCGATGAAACAAATAGAAAAACAGTTTAAGTCCTGTGATTATTGCGGGAGTGAATTCGAACCAAGGAACAGCAAACATAGATTTTGTAACCCGAAATGCAATAAAAACTGGCAATATCACAACAAAAAGAATGATCAGTCCTCCAAAAAGCAACGGAATCTTTTATGAGTCTGTATGGCTCAATCCTTCACCAACACTCCTTAGGTCCTGTTCCGTTTACCTTACGGCCGTACCGAACAAGTTGAAGTATAAGAACAAAACTACGTTCACAAGAAGAAAAGAAGACATTCGTTTACTCAGCGTGCTAGTACGCTACATATCGTACCAATTATAAAATGAAAAAGCTATCGAGATTTTGATACGCTTCCTATTAAATAGATAGATTTTATTAGAGTTCTATTTTGTTTTGTTCATAGCTCCTAAATCCTAAAGAGGGTTCTCTAAAGAGATATTTGTGACTGGATTCTGTCTGGGTATTGTTCATAAATAGTGATATCTTATTTAACCTCAATGTAGTACGGGCAAGTTAAAACACCTTTTATATAGGGGGGATTAATTCATAATTGTTAGTATTTAATTCCCTAAGAGAATGGGCGGCATGATGTGATAACGACCAAAACCTTATTAAGACAAGGATTAGAAATAATTTGACTGGATTTTGACAGGAATTCTTTAATGTTTTGCCTAAATTTAAAAGGCCTCTCAAAAAGTTCATAGAACTTTTGAGAGGCCTTTTTATCTTCCTTTACTTCAATTGGTTTACTACCTTCAACAAAGATATTCAGGCCAATATAATTATAAATTAATTCAAACAAGCTTTTATATTGCAATTATCCTTAGCGTATAGTTTCGTTGTTGATGCTTTGCTAACCTGACTTTGTCATTTGAAATCTTGACAGAAACCACGACGAACATGTCGGGACTTATATGTTATCAAAAAGGTTATCTAATACACATATTGAAATTTTGTTTTTGATACGACTTTTGGGATCGGAATAACAAGGGTAAAGGAATAAATTCTCTGCCTCGGATATCTGTATCAGAAACGAACGTTTTAAAGATAAGCAAGGAAAAGGTATACCCTTCTTTTTTTTAATACTAAAGGTAAATAATGGGCATACTAATTCAGCCAGTAATTTTGGAGGAGGGAAGTCTTGTAATGTCCATAGAACAAATTATTTTGATAATGGTGTGGATAGTAACTTTCTCTGCTCTTTTAATATTCATTCCAACAGATAAAATTCTTCATGCTTTAGTAGCCTTTCATATTAAGCAGTGTATAACATGGTTGCTTGGTATTATTGTTGTTGATATGAGGCTGATTAAATATCCTGTAAGGTTGTTTGATTATGTAACCAAGGCAAGTTTTACTTTTGAATTTTTTGCATATCCTGCAATCTGTGCCATCTTTAATGTTCATTATCCAGAGAAAAAAAATAAAATAGCTAAATTTGGTTACTATGCTCTATATACTTCAGTCATTACAGTTATTGAGGTAATACTTGAAATAAATACTAATGTAATTGAGTATATCCATTGGTCTTGGTACTGGACTTGGATAACCTTATTTGTAACATTTTTTTTGGCACGTTCATATTATAAATGGTTCTTTAAGAGAATATATTCAAACACTGGACATGCAGAATAATCGAGAGAAACTGTGGTTTTTGAAGAGCATAATTGTAAGGTGAATGTCTTTCATTCACCTTGCAATTATTGGATTTATTGCAGTTTTTTAAACGAATGTTCCTTCTCCAAACATCCTCTCACACAACTCATCATAATTCTCATCCGCAGGTACGTAGGATTAGGCCATGTAGAACAAAACATTGAGCGTGAGACATTGCGTGTGAAAAATGGTGGGCACCATATTCCGACAAGCGACATCCTGAAAAGGGATACGACTTCTAAAGAGAATCTGCTTCGAAATGTATCCCTCGTTGATAATCTGGTCGTCATTGATAACAGTAAATCAGATGGAGAACTCGTTTTAGAAACCTCCAATGGCCATGTCCGTATAACTTTTGAGGTTGACGACATTCCTAACTGGGCAGAACCTATAAAACAGAAATACAATACGACATAAGGGCTTATTTCTTTAATAAATAGAATAAGCCCTTATGTTGTCGAAACTATGGAATCTATTCCCACCTATCTATTGCAATCTAGCATCTGTTTTTCCTATAAATTTGCTTTTTTAATCTAACCTACCATTCTTTAAGATGTTTCACTAATTTATAAAAGTAATCTTTTTAACGCCGTCCATTTTCCACTATAAGGAATATCCCAACCAAATATCAGCCCACTTTTCGCCCTCCTTTTCATAGGTGTTGAATGATTAGGAGAATATAAAAAAGTCATTGTCCATTCCTTTAAACGTATATTTGACATGTTCTGTTTTCTTATCCCAGCAAACAATCATATAATCACCATGTTGGTCTATCACAAGGAGGCGCTTCAGAAGATTCAACGATTGTATAATGTCGAGAAGGAAAGTAAAACGTGGACAGATGAAAAACGCCTGGAGTATCGGAAAGAGAACAGTAAACCGATACTGGAGGACTTTTTGGTGTGGCTGAAAAACCACAAATCCAAAGTTCTGCCGAAAAGCAAATTAGGGGAAGCCATCACGTATTGTTTAAATCAATGGAATCAGCTCGTGGTCTGCCTACATGATGGGCAGATAGATATCGATAATAATCGAGCTGAACGATCCATCAAACCATTTGTGATCAGCCGTAAAAATTGGCTATTTGCGAATAGCCTGAAAGGGACTGAATCCAGCGCCATCATTTTAAGTGTCGTAGAAACGGCAAAAGCCAACGGCTTGAACCCTCTCTACTATCTCACTTATTTATTTGAACAACTTCCTCAGGTAGACCTTGCCGATCCAGAGGCTTGGGAAGAGGTTCTTCCCTGGTCCTCATCGTTACCTGAAATTTGTCACGTTCCAAAGAAGTAATTCAATCATAGGACGAACCCTCATCTATTCATAGGTGGGGGTTATTTTACGCTTACGAAGGGTGAAACTAATGGAAGTCAACATCTCAATCGAGATGAAGGTTCCCCACGTGCCCTCGATGGTTAAAAGAAATCCTTGATATGCCGATCAGGTAAAAGCCATTCGTATTCGTAAGCTCCCTTCGAGGAGCTTTTATATTTATAAAAAAGTTTACTCAGCAGTGATTTGATAATTACTCATTATTTCTAGCTATCTGATCTCGGTCGGGTCCTTGTGGTGGTTGTTCCATCCAACCGTTTTCGATCATAATATTTGCTCCATCATTTGCGTACTTCGCAATTTCTGCGGTAAATCGAACGTAATGTGTTCCCAGGTCATGTCTCGGACTCGTTCCCATACTTTGTCCATAGCTTCCAATACTAGCAGCATTTAAAGCAGTAACATGGACCATCATCAGTTTATCTGAAAAAGGGGCAACACTGGAGTCCGTAGGTAAAATACTCCATGAGCTTGCCGAAGGAAGGAAGTCTTTGCTTAATACAGAACCAAAAGTTTCAACATGTTTATCGGCAATATCTCTTCCTCTTACCATGTAATCACGAACTTGTTGGGACTTTGCCACTTGACTAAATCCCATAAGTAGGGTTCGACCTAACTGATTTTGTATCAAATTAAAATAAATATTTGACATTTCAATAGCATTTAAGGGTCTGCGATTACCAAACCATCCTGCAAGATAACGTTTGTTTTGGACATATTCCACCTTTTTAGGTGCTGGAATATAAGGTGCTCTGATGAATGTCCCTTTGGACACCATGACTTCTGTAGCTTTGTTAAGCACTTTTGTCGACTCATGTAAGCATTCGGTAAAGTATTCACACATATCCAAACGAGCGGAGTTTGACAAAGCCAATGAGTAAGTTTTCAAACCAATTTTTCCGATATTTTGAATGTAGAATAGGTAAAAATCATCCGTGTACAAACGTGGGGCTTCTTTATGAACATCTACTTCCTCTGATAAACCATCAGGAATGGGAAGTTGTTCTTCCGTGAAAAATGATTTTAATTTTTTAACATGTGCCTGGGATTGCTTCATTACAAGTTCAAGAACAGAACGGATTTCTTTATCTTCAACATGAGACAAAAAAGTCCCGATGGAACAAATTGCTAACGTATCATTCTGATATGATGACCAAAGGTTTGCGATTTCTGCTGATGTAAGTTCAATTTTATGGTTGGTTTTGGGAGCTTTCAAATTTTTCTCCTCCATTACAAATATAGATTTTACAAGTATGTTTCCCAACTTCGTAAGGGGTATTCCACCATTAGAATTCTTTGTTATGAAGGCTTCATAAACCTTTTTGAGCCAGTGTATCTAAGGTTTTTCGGCACTAAATATAAATCGTAAAAGCGTAAACCTCAAAAACCCCCCAATCAGTATTCCGATGGGTAATGACAACATTGGTAACCAAATTGGTCCGAGTAATATTCCGTTTACTTTAAACGTTGCTGAATAAATAAGACCACTTGTAATGAAATAAGCGGAAAACACAAACGGAAGAAACGCTAAGGGTGCTTTTTTACCGTTTGCATCACTGTAAGCATCCCAAATCGCAAAAAAATAAAGACAAGGATAAAACATCAACCATTGATAATTCGTTTGTTCAATGGCTTTTTCAATTTCACCATGAAAACTCAGAATAATTACATCATTAAAGTTGGATTGGACATTAATCAATATTTCTAATCCAATGAAAAGTAATCCTTTGAAAAGCTTCCCGTTCAGAATTTGGGCAAACCCAGGTAAAGCTATACTCCAAAGGATTTTTTCAAGCTCATCTTTCGTTATCATTAGCATTCACTTCTATCACTTTTCTTTTTTTAACAATTCGCATCTATTTGGAGATGGGTTATTACTCCATCTCCCCATCTAAATAACCTTCAATTCTCTTCATTGAATTTTTCAGGTAACTTTATTTTTCTTAGTACAGCATTGAAATATTCTAGCTAAGGGGAAAAATAATTTTTCAATTTTAGAGCAAAATAAAAGAAGACAAAATATAGGAGGAATGCAGTATGCCTGAGAAACCTGCCATAACGTCATCCGAACTTGGTATCCTATGGCTTACATACCAAGAAAAAACGATGATTTTGCGAATGTTAGAATACTTTATTGAAAAAGCCGACGATGATAAAGCTAAAAAAATAATGGATGATTTATATAGTGAATTGGATAATTACGTTGATAAAATAACAGATATTTTTAAAAGTGAGGGAGCTGCAATCCCAATTGGATATACTTCTAAAGATGTCAATAAAGATGTTCCAAAGCTGTATGACAATGGTTTTGATATCATGTTCGTCCGGTTACTAAAAGAAATAAGTATGGGATTACATACGCTAAATATAAACATGGCGTACCGTGAAGATATTGTATTGATCTTAAAGGACCTTACCGCAATTACTCAAGCAACTTACAATTCTTGTACACAATATTTGATTGAAAAAGGGCTGATTGCTCGATCTCCTTATGTTTCAATGCCTGATTCCGTTGAGTTTGTTAAAGATAAAAGCTATTTGGCTGGACTTAATCCACTTACTAAAATTGGTAAAAAACGAACATTAAATACGATAGAAGTTGCTTATATTTATCATGGTATTGAAGCAAATGTTATGGGGTTACAAATGATTACCGGTTTTGCCCAGTGTGCCAATAGTTCCGAAGTACAGAAATTTTTTTCAAAAGGAGCAGAACTCTCCAAAAGTGTTATTAAAGAGATGAGTGAAACATTTCTCGAAGATGGTATTCAAATACCTGCTACTTCGGGCGGACATGCGACGCGTTCAACAGTTGCTCCGTTTTCTGATAAGCTTATGATGTATTGTACCAGTTTGTTTTGCAGTTTTTCTATGGGAGGGAATGCGGTAGGAAGTGCTTTTAGTTTACGGAACGACTTGGTAGCAAAAATGACAATTTTCACGAAAGATATTTTCGAATATGCCCATGAAGGTGCAAAAATAATGATTAAGAACGAATGGATGGAAGAACCACCGCAAATGGAAGAACGAAAAGATATAATTAAAAAGTCTTAAGCACTTGTGTTGTAAATTTTTCATAAGTGTTTTTGCTATTAGCTTTTTATGTTAATGAATCAGTTTAGTTTTAACTAGACAGCTTCCATGGTCTGAAACACTACCTCAAATCTGCCGTGTTTTTGGCTCAAAAATGAGGGAGGATGACATTCCTGTTCCTATGACTTTTCACGTACTAATCGAAAAGATTATGAAAACTATATTTTAACTGTTATATGGCATAAATTGGTTAACACAGATCTTAAACCTGTAAGCCAACAATACGTTAAACGCAAAAAGTACACATGCTTTAATGGATCTATATTTCCCACAAATAAACATAGAAATAGCGGGCCAATGGGACTTTATTGATCCCGTCCACAAAACTGTTCCCCTCTACTTGTAGAAACATTTATGAGGCTAGTTGGGACGTTTCATGATGGAATGATCTCGTATAACAAGCGAAGATATGAAACTACAAGAGAGATAGAGGGACCGGAGAAATGAATAGCTTATGGGAGTGATCGGAGAATAAATCCAGTCATCGGTCTGGATGTAGCGAAAGAAGAAAGCTAGATTCAGGCGTATTCTGCTCCGATTGGACTGTGATTTTTATGACATACTCTTTGGCATACTTTTATTCATAAGTATTTAAATTCTTTTACTTGGGATATTGGATTCGGACTTATTAGGGGTTGTGATTAATGGTTATTATGGGTTTTATTTAATACTATTTGATTAGGTAAAAACATGGGCGGCATGATGTAAGCTGTCCTCAAACCCTTTGATAGACAAGGATTTGAAACCCTATAAATGAATATTGACTGGATATTGACTGGATTTTTCAAAATTACAGTCTAAATCTAAGGAGCCTCTCATAAGTTCACAGAACTTTTGGGAGCTTTTTCTATAAAAAAATAGGGGATTTAAATAAGTAAGATTGATAATTTGGTTATTCCATTAAAGGGCCAGATTATGGAGTAACTCTTGTATTGCGTAGTAGACTATTACTGCGCAACAGATATCTTCATTTCAGGTGACTTTGTGAAAGAATGTACTTACCTTTCCAGTAACTCCTGAATTCAAATTACCAATTGAGCTTGTTATGGATGGGGAAGTTATGAAAGAAAATTTAGAACAAAATAAACTCACAGAGTCATGGTTGTATTCAGAATTTAAAAAACGTAACTTGACTCAACAAAACGTATTATATGCAGTTTTATCTGCTAATGGAAATATGTATGTTGATACATATGAAAACCATATTCATTTACCAATCGATGAAGAATAAATTGTCTAACTGTTAGTGAAGGTAAAAAAGTATAATAGGGTGGATAGGCACATCTATTATACTTTTTTATTTTGAAACAAATCAATCTCTAGCAAGTCCTCTTTCAAATGCAGCAAGATGATTTAAGGAGGCGTTACGTAATTGTTGAAAGACTATTCTCATATCAACAGGTAGATCGAATGATAAAAACTTATCATACATAGTAATGTTGTCTATTTCTCCTTGTACACCAGCGGCATAGGATGTTTTAATGCTTTCAGGTGTAGTTACAAAATTTTGCGCTATATCTTCTGGTAATGGTACTTGATACCGTTCAAATAGAGGTAATAATGCACTTATATGTCTCATTTCAGCTTGTTTAATTCTTGAAAAAGTTGGAATGTCACCAAAGGTTCTAAGAATATTTTCATACCTTGCTTGTGCCAAGTATTCATCCTGTAGAGCATAAGTTAGCATTTGAGGAAGTGTTAATGAGGTAGCACTTAATGCCCCTTTAGCCGCGTAATCATCATCTTGCCGATGAATATTGGTACTACCCATTAATTTTGAAATGAAAAACATAAACCAAACCGCATGATTTTGTTCGTCTGCTGCTGCACGTCGAAATCTATCTTTAATAAATGGGTCCAGTGCCTTATCAACTATATCTAAATAAAAATCAATCGCTTCTTGTTCATCCTTAAAGGCAAACTCAATTCCAGCTCGATACTTTTTGGGACATTGCTCAATGATTTTATACGTAGGCTGTTGTCCTGTTAAATTACGATAAATGTTGCTGAACTCTTCAAAGTGTAGTTTTTCATCTTGTTGTATCTCAAGTATTTTTTCCTTTTCATCATTTGTAGGTGCTAGGTTGGCTAATTTTCCATAACAAGCAATCGCACTATACTCAGCATTAATCGCTTTCTGAATATCATTTACAAGTTGAGTGTCATTGGCCATACGATAATAATCATTATAGTGTGTACCATAATGATAAAAATTGTGATTTGAATACATGTTTGTCCTCCTTCTGTTTAACTCTCAACTATTTTATGCTTTGTGTATGGGTTACTGTGCAAAGTGTATTCTTGTTGTAACATGGCAATTTTTCTGAAAAATGTTTTGATTTTGTTAACAACAAGCAAATTATTGATGCAAAAAATACACAAGTGCATAGGATGAATTTATAAACTTGTGAAGGGATTGAGAAAAATGTACTATGATCCTTATATGTATTCATGGCAATACCAATATCCTTATTATGGGAATGCACAAATGAATCATCATGGAAGACAGCCTATTTACGGGGCTTTTCCTGGTGAGGTAGGGCATGCAAACGGGTTTAATGGTTTTCGATCTTCTAATGGTCATATTTCTTTGAGAGACTATGGACCAAATCCATTTGTGATAAATATCAATGAAGCAACGAAGCAAAATGATACGTTTCGTACTGCCTTGTGGACAGGAGAGCATTTACAAGTTACTTTAATGAGTATCGATGTTGGGGAAGATATTGGCTTGGAGATGCATCCTAATGTTGACCAGTTCTTACGTATTGAACAAGGTCAGGGAATTGTTCGAATGGGTAAAAATAAAAATAATTTAAACTTTGAAAGAAATGTCTATGATGATTCTGCAATCATCATACCTGCTGGAACGTGGCATAATCTAACCAATACAGGTAATACTCCTTTAAAACTTTACTCGATCTACGCTCCACCTAATCATCCATTCGGTACTGTTCATGTTACCAAAGCAGATGCAATGGCTGCGGAGGAAGGCCATGGCAACGGAAATACTAATGTATTTGGTAAGACCCCAGATGAATGGGTAAAGCACACGGAATTTTTAGTTAATGAAGGGTTAGAGGACGTTAAAAGAGGTATCAATGCTACACATATTCTTCAAGAGTTTATTCTAATGGGAGTTCTTGTCGGGAAAGGTTATTCACCTGAAAAAGCATATGAAACAGTAGAAGAATGGGAACGTACAGGAGAATCCAAACTTCTTCAGCAAAGTAAAAATATGTAGAGATAGAATAAGCATTTTATTTTGTGGTTTACACGGTATAGTTCACAGCTAACTGTGACTTTAAGTAAAAGGAAAAATTACAGTTGATAGACAGGATCTTCCACAATCTGGCGGACTTCTCTAGTTAGGAGTTGCGTCTTTTATTATGGTAAAGTACAAATTGTGGAGTAACTCTTATACTACGTAGTAGACTCCAGTTTAAACTTTTGGAGGCTTATTTCGAAGAGGAGCAACTAACAAAACATAAGTCATTTGCCTCGCAGTACAAGAATACTGTTGATTAATTAAGGAGACGATTACGTTTATCAAGTGATCGTCTCTTCGTATTTGACTACATACTGCGCAACAACAAGTTTTTCCTAAGGGGAAATACTTCAAGGTACCCTATATAAGATATAAGGTACCTTTTATTTTAGATAAGGGGAGTTTTAATTGATATATTTTTCGCTAGTTTGCATCCATAAAGGGAATCATTAGGATTCTCTTAACAATTCTAGTTCTTCGATTGATAATGATTTAGGAAGTCGGTATTCATCTTTTGGAGCTTTTATATTGGTGGTTGGATCACGTTTAATATATTCTTCTGAGGCTAACCAACTAAAAAAACTCTTTAAAACAGATGATTTCTTTCTAATTGTGCTCATTCTTATGTTACCATCTTGACTTAAATACATTCGGACATCTGCTGTAGTTATGTCCTCAGCCTTCCTTTTTACGATATCAGCAAACATACTTAATTCCATGAGATAGTTGTCTAGAGTAAAAGGACTTAAACCTTCTAGTTTTTTTGCAGAGATGAACAATTGTATTTTATCCTCAAGGTCAGGATGTACCTCACCTAACTCAACTCTTTGAATATAATACTCTGATAGAACAGTAGATAATTTATTTTTTGTATTTTCTACATCAATAGTAGGATACAAATCTTTTAAATAATGGAGCTGAACTCGTAGCTATTCAAGAATTGTTAGGTCACAGTTCGCCAGATACCACACTTAGGTATGCAAAAATAACTCACGAAAGAAAACGCGAGCAGCATAAAAGGTTTTTGATTCAGTAAATTGCTGTCCATTTGATTAAATACTGTGTAGCAAATAGACTATTTTGACCCTAGGATTTTAAAGATTTAGTTTGAAACAGTATTATTCAACAAAAAAATAAATTCAAAAAAATATTGATAGCTTAATTAAAAATAGTGAATTTAAGTAGAAAAAATAATACAGCTCTCCATTCTAGAGAGGTGTATTTCATTACTTATCCTTTGCAATTTTTTTTCGATTGGGGGCAAGAGGTGGTTGTTCGAGCCACTTATTTTGAACCATCAGATCAAACCATTGCTTTGTAGTGGTAAGGTTTTTCAATATGATTTTTTCATAAGCTAATGTAAGGTCTGTTCTCATTGCAGTTGCTAAGCCTGCCCCTTGGAAAATTTGGGCGGTTTGATACAAAAATCCCATGTGAAATAGCATTAATTTGTCAGAAAAAGGAGCCTCTTGTGAATTTGTAATTTCAGATTCCCAAGACATAGGGACAGGTAAATTATCTTTTTGTAAGATATTACTTAGTGATTGAATATGTTTATCTGCAATGTCTCCTGACTTTACTAAGAATTTTCTCGTTTCTGTTGATTGAGCAACTTGACTAAATCCAATGGAGAGTGTCTTTGCTAAGATAGATTTTTTTAAATTTAAAGAAAGACTAATGATTTCTGTCGCTGCTAAATGTCTATTGTCACTAAAAAAACCGTCAAGAAAATTTTGTCCTGAAACATACTGTTGGTTTTCTTCTTCAGGATAAAAGTATGGATCTCGTTGAAAATGTCCCAGTTCTAAAAGTAAGTCAGTCGTTTTATGATAAATGTACTTCGCATCATTGTCGCAAGAATCATAAAACTTCCTTAAATCTTTACGTACTGAAGAACCAAGAGCTGTATTATGACCAATCAAGCCGTGTACCGACATAATGTGTAAATAATGTAGACAAAATATATCAGAGAATAGCCGTTTGGTCCCTTTATTTAAGTCAGAATCTGTAAATCCATTTGGTACAGGAAAACCGTCTTTTTTGATAAAAGTGACAATCTGTTCCTTTTGTTTTGCAAATATATGGATAGCTTCTTCCATAATTGCCTTAATCTTTTCGTTCTCAATTATGGTTACCATGTATTTATTTACACTATCAATAGCAGTACCATTCACAAATGCTCCCCACAAAGTCCCAATTTCAGCAGATGTAAGTTTTATATTTTCTTTATCCAAAGCAATCACCTCTACAATTAAAGTTAATTTTTTCTATTATGTGTATGTGTTGAAGAAATATCCCCAAAATGTAGGAAGGATTGTTTAAAAGGAACAATTGTTTTAAACTATGGGTTCGTATTTCGAAGAACAACTAACAAAAAAAGTTATTGCTGCGCAGTACAACTATACTGTGTAGTAGGATAATGTAAAAGATAAGCCCTACAGTTTATTAAATAGTAATCTGTAGGTTTATGGTGATTGGTAAACGTGTTCACAGATAAAGGGTCAAAAGCTGATATTGAGGCATGGGCAGGAAGTACCGGACATCAATATATAGGAACAATAGAAGAAGACGAAGTTCTTAGACATTATTTAAGAAAATCATCTGGTGAGGATTTCAAAGAGAAAAAGCACCCGAACACAACTACTAACGAAGAGCTTAAAAGAAAGTTAGCAGAGAGAAGCACAACGTGTGCTAACTCAAAACCAAATGGTAGGATATTTTTTGCCATGTAAAATAGTCATTTACGAAGATGAAGGACGAGTGAAAATTGGATTACCAAAGCCTACGGCCTTAATTGAAATGGTAAATGATACATCTATTAAAGAATTTGCAGAGGACATTGAAAATCGACTAATTATTTGTATTGATGAAAGTGTATAGAGGGGTTAGATTAGCATGATTAGAATGGTAGAGGTAGGTTAAATACCTTTATCGTTCTTTTTCTTTATATTCATTAAAAACACCTCCTAAATTATTTTATTTTCCTTGTTGAAATTGCCTTGAAGGATTTTGGCTAGTCGAACACTTGTATCAATAGAGTACACCCTGAATGAACATTAACTGAAAAAGACGATTATCCGATAGAGGATAATCGTCTCGTTACTTATTCTAGTAAAGCACCTTTATCTTGAACACTTGAAATCAAGATAATCAACCATTCTTTAATTGTTTAAAGCGTGTTTACACTAAAGAAGTATTGTATTACAATTTGTGTTGACCTAAACTTCTCACATTTTTAACCAATTTAGTGAGAACATGTAGAAAATGACCATATTTGATTAAGGACTCCACCTATAATGTGGGGTTCTTCTTATTATCACAGTAATTTTCTAAAACCGCATAAACCTTACTTAAGATTTTCCCCCTTATACGGAAGACTCGAAACTGAGACACTTCTAAGAAACGAACGTTATTGATAACGATATAGAGTTTATGCTTGAAAGGGGTGATTCCTAAACGGGAAGTAATTAGAATAAATATATAATAGAAAAGGAATAGCGTTAGAACCAACAAGTTAAAGGGGAATCATACGAACAAGCCAGGATAAATTACAAAATAAATTATAAATATCAATACATTTAGGGCTTGCAACCAATGGTCGAAAATTTAGCATAATCATCCTTTCGTAGAGCTCTTGATCAACGTTTATCATGGAACTGGTTTATCTCGTTTTCAAGATATTTAGTCAGCGACCCATGATCTAATGATATTGTGGCTCGTCATCGTTCTTTTATTCTGATTATCTTCGGTAGTCATTGAGTCGTTAGGAGATCTTCATTTAACAATAGTTTTCTTGATATATTAAATCTTACAAATGCTAATCCTCCCCGATCTAGTGCACACCAACGGTTAGAATTAAGATTTAATTAATCGGGTTAATTATATCAAAGTAATGAATGGGTGAAATAGTCCGGACTAGAGGGGGACATGATGATATAATATATCCAGATAGGAAAGAAAGGATAGTTCGAAATATACATAAAACACGATTCTGAGAAATATTTGATATTGAAGGGGGAGTAATAGTGTCCGCTTACGACGATGTGCCGCTTGACTTATTGAGGGGGCTTTATGCTGAAATCTATAAAAACATTCAAAAAGGAAATTTAACCGAAGTTATGTATTCTGAACTAGACCTCATGCAACAAGCTGCTAACAGAAAAGGTGTTCGTTTTCTCCCAACTCATAAATAGATCTTTTTTTGTTAACGTTAAATCTTATGATTTCCATAAGACAAGGGTCCAATGAAGGTTAGATCTATCCAATTGTGGCATATTCCTCCATCCAACAGCACGGTATTTATACCTCTGTACGCTTTTTGTGTTTTCCAATTCACGGCAACTCCGTTTAAGCAAATCAAAGAAGATGGTGGAAGAGTAAAGAAGAAAGGGGGAAATCTCAAATCGTAGTCTTTTGGAAAATGATTGAGATGGATGAAGCAGCCATTCTTGCTGTTACGAGGTCAATTCCCTTGAGGCAGGTTTCTCTTTCGAGTTATTTTTCAAATATAAAGAAGTGACTTTCCATTCCCTTAAACGTGTATGTGACATGTTTTTTTTTCTTATCCCAACAAACAATAACATAATCACCATGTTGGTCTACGACCTTTTTACCATACGGCAAATGAGGGTGATCCTCTATTGTTATCTCGTCCATTGTCATCAACTGGCTAAGTACATATTGAATGTGTCTGTTTTGGTCCATGAAAATCTCCTTTTTATCAGACAAATATTACCGCAACATTACGCTATTATTGCTAAAGTATTACCCGTTTTCATCCTTTTAAAACCTTATATATGGAATGTAGAAATCTGGCCAAAATTTAACTTTAAGGTTGATATATAAAGGGGCAGATTTTATACTTTTTTTGCGCAAAAAGAAGCTATCGACAAATTGATAAAAACACTTATACGATATACAATAATATTAACAGAACCCACCACGCCTCTTATCAATGCGGACCACGGTGGGTCATTTTTTTTTATTCAAGGGGAAATGCGAGAGTGGATACTGAAAAAGATCAATCAAAAATAAAACCACCTACAACCTTTAAAGAACAAGTAGAATTGTATAAAAACAGAAATTTATACATTAATAATTCAGAGTACTCAGAATTAATATTGCAAAGGATTAATTATTACCGTTTATCTGCATACACCCTCACAATGAAAAACTCTAATGAGCAGTTTATTGAAGGTTCATCGTTTAACAAATTACTTTCATTGTATGAATTTGATAGGAAATTAAGACTTTTACTTTTAGGTGTATTAGAAACCATCGAGATAGCATTTCGAACGCATATTTCATATGAAATTGCACATAAATATGGACCTCTCGGATATAAAAATAAAGAGAATTTTATAAATGAGCAATTTCACGAAGAGTTAAAGAACTAGAAAAATCCTTTAAAAAAAGTCGTAAGAGTGAACTATTCGTTGAACACCATTATAAAAATTACGCCGGAAACTTTCCAGTTTGGGTAGCAATGGAAGTCACTTCATTTGGGACTATTGCGAAATTATATAAAAATTTAAAAGAGGAACTTAAAAAGAATATTGCAACAGTATATTATAATGTTCCTTATTATTATATAGAAAGTTGGCTGCAATCATTAACAAATGTCAAAAACGAATGTTATTGATATGAAATGGGTTTCATGATTGAAAGGAGAATCTTCAACAATCGGGACAGATTTTGGAGGAAATTATCTCTTATTAATAAATTCATTCTGTTATCAGTTTCTTAAGAAAAGTAACCCTAAAATTAATGCGTCATTTACCACTGAAATTCACAGGGCAGTTATCTTGAAATCAAGTCTTCCACATAAGGGCAGGATTGTGGAAGACTTGATTTCGAGATAATGTGTAATGCTCACGCTTAGAAAAGGAGATAATTGATGTGTAATCCCCTGTAATTAAAATTAATGGAATGAGAAGCAGTACTTCTTAATAAACTTAATTTTATATAAAAAAGTATATATTAACTAATTTTTTTGCCTTTTATATATAAATTTTTATATGTTATGATGGATTAGTCAATTGAAAATTTATATACTTCTAACCTTAAATACGATAGTAGAAGCTGTTCTTAAACTTCAAAAAAGTTGATCGAAATTTTTATATAAAAAGGTATAAATTAAGGTGGGAGGTAGAGTGACATGGAAGAAAGGAAACAAATATTGCAGAAATACATTCCTTTAGCAAAATCTACGGCTGAAATGTTTGGACATCATTGTGAAATT
>NZ_JBHSZV010000032.1:0-368 GCF_042663045.1 Halobacillus seohaensis
CCTCGATCACTACTTCTGTGATATTACTTATCGTGGTAGCTGAATAGGAATTGCCTAATATCCTCTCGATAAATTTGCCAATTTCACGAGTACTGCATCCTTTACTGTACATCTCAATAATGGTCTCTCCTAACCATTTTTCTCGCCTTTGGTAGGGATCGAAAAGTTGGGTTTTAAACGCACCATTCCGATCTCGAGGAACCGTGAGATCCTCGATTCGACCATATCTTGTATCTAATATACGTTCGTAAGAGCCATTTTTACTGTTTTTAAGCTCTGGATGTTCAACTTCGAAGAAATTTTTCATCTCTTCCCTCATCAACATTTCAGCTTGTTCTTTAATTATCTTTTTTAACATGGGTTCTAAT
>NZ_JBHSZV010000032.1:424-130727 GCF_042663045.1 Halobacillus seohaensis
ACATCCTTTAAATGTTTTTTGTGGTGATTAACATTAAGGATACCCCACCTTGTTTTTTTAAGCCTAAAACTTACTTACACAGACTATTGTACGTCATCGTTAGATGAGACCCCGGAAGGCGCCAGCCTGAGGAGGCTCAGCGCACGCCCACGGAAAGCGACTCCTTCCCCACCGCCCCTTTATCCAAACAGTCATATCCGAGTCGAGTCTTCAACAATCCTGCTAAGTTAGCGCAACAAGCACAACTTCGTCAATGTGCATAACTATTAGTCTTTTCGTGGATATTGATAAGAGTAACAATGGTTGTATGATTGTTAAGACGATCATACACACTCTTACAAATAAAAGGGCAGTCCTTAAATGGAAAAAAGTGTGTATTTTAATAAGCAAAAACTGTGTCAACTCTTTCAAGCGGTCACACCGTTCCCATTCCTCTGTCTTTACTAATGGAATCATTCTTTTTTACAACTCTTTTTCCATAATACTGCTCGATGGTTGAATGAATTTTTTCCTCAACTCGGGCAACTAACATTTAACATGAGCCTAAAATTAAAAAAAATCATAAAAAAAGACTGCTCCCACGCGTAGCCTCACCTAATAATGATGAATTACCGGAACAGTCTTACTTTCTATTGTTTCTTTCCTCTGGTTTGTTTAATCTTAGGAACATACTCAAATATTTCTCCAGATTCTACAACGTAGATAAACCGCATGAGCCATCGATAATAATCTTGAGCATACTCAAGCCGCTCAATATCCATTTCAATTTTTTCTTTTAACGATTCATCAGTTGTATGTTCCCTAAGATTCAGGAGTTCTTGAATCGCTTCGTCCGCTTCTTCAATATTCGTCTCCGTATGATGTCTCCATCGACTGCCAAATAAAGAGGTGAACGATTTATACCAATCTTCCTCTGATTTATATAAATCTTTACGGATGCCTTTTTTAAATGAGGGCTCCACCATCTTCATATCTGAAAGTGTACGAACTCCTGTAGACATACTCGTTTTACTCATCTCAAGTGCCTCTCGCATGTTATCAAGAGTCATTGCTTCTTCAGCAAAATAAAGAACACCATATAGTCGGCCAATGGACGGCGTAACCCCATATAAACTCATATTCTTAGCGATAACTTGGATAAATTGTTCGATTGTATTTTGATATTTCACCCAATCCTGATTTACTTGTTCTGGCAAAGGGCCACCCTCCATTCACTACATCGTGATTTAATCTGCCAACATTTTATCATTAATAATACAGATTTGCGACCTTATCCCTCATTTAGTTGAAAAGACTTAGCATATGGACGATCTATTTTGGTTAGTAAGTCTTTCCTCCACGTAAATAACAAAATTTGATTACTGCTCGACAGTTCATTAAAGATCTCAAGCATAATAGATAAACGAGCTTCATCAAAATGTACAAATGCATCATCAACAAGAAAAGGAACAGCAAAGTCAGAAGACAACGTTTTAGCTAGGGCCAAGCGTAAAGAAATATATAATTGATCAGCCGTACCTCTCGATAACTCTTCCGTCGTGTAGTGATACTCATTACAATCTTTAACCATAATTTTTTGATGTAAAGGATCTAAATATAAATTCACATATTTTCCAAGCGTAATTTTACGAAAATATTGCTTGGCCACTTCTAGTACGTGCGGTAAATAGTTATTCTGATAGATCTCTTTCGTCTTTTCTAATACATCTAGAGCTATCTTATAGGTTGCCCATTCCTTCGCCTGTTCATTAAATTGAGCACGGTCCAGCTCATATTGATGGTTCAAAGATGATAGGTGATCAGAACTCTCAAGTTGGTCTTTCTTATGGCTATAATTTGCCCGCTCCTGCTGCAAGTCTTTTTGTTCTAGATTCACTTGTTGAATGTCTTGCTCTTGTTTTTCTAGTTGGAAAGAAATCTCACTCTCATTTGGTGAAACAGACCATACGTTGAACATTTCCTGTTCCTTCTTGCTCAACATCATATGAATTTGAGATTTCAGGGTACTCTCCTGTTTTTGTCTCTCTTTTATTTCTTCATGCCTATCTAACTTACTATAAAATTGTTCAACATCTGTAGCTTCCACAGATTGTAACAGTTGGTCTTTCATCATCTGAACTGGTTGCACCTTTTCTTTTACTCGTTCTTTCTGGTCGTTTAGTATAGAGAGCTCTTGATTCAAATGACCTTGTTCTTCTTGTAATTTGCTTTGACGATGATAGAAATCCGAAATTTTTAAAAATTTATCATTAGTAAGCTCTTCAGTATTCTTCCAATCTTGTTTATCAAAAAACCTCACAATTAAATTCTCGATTTCAACCATACGTTTTTCAAGAGTGTCCATTTCATCGCGATTTGATTGCACAACCCTCTGCTTATCTTTAAGCTGTTTTAAAAGGTGATAAAGTTTTTCCCAATGTACAACTTTAATCGCTTTTAAAAATGGGTATAGTCGATATTGCTCTTGCACTATTTCATCTAATCTTTTCTTGCTCTCGTTTATCTTCTTTTTTTGTTGCATGATTCTACTATCTTTTTGGTCCAGTTCTTTTTTATACTCTCGTAAATAAGCAAGTTCCCCTTTAGCCTGCTCATATTGTTGCAACAGTTGCCTAGCTTTCGTATACATTTCTTTTGTAATTGTGCGTTGATTATCTGAAATTGGGGCTTCACCCTGCTTATATGATGGGCTCTTGCTATAAAAATAGCTGATAACACCAATACTAGTAAATATAGCTAAAGAGACCGGAAAAATATTCGAAGTAAGTATAGATAAAAGCATGCCAGCCATGACAACTAGTGTAATGATAAGATAAGGTTTGTTCCAGTAGTTAGGTACTTCTTTTTGTTGATGACTATCGTTGTTTGAATGAATATACCGATCGATTAGTTCACTGTTTTCAGAAGCTTCATCATCACCAATTGTTTGTTTTTCTAAATCACTAATCTGTCTTTCGGTTTGTTGATACTGCTGCTTAAGTATATTTTCTTCATCAATTCGTTGGGATTCCTCTTGATTAAGTTGACGTATCTCTTCATTTAAACTTCTCCACGTCTCCTCTAAGTAAAAAGGAAAATCATAATCCATTAAACTATCTTCGTCGATAGGAATGTCTAAATTAGAAAGTTCGCTTTTCAATTCTCGACCTGTATGTTCTAACTGCTTCTTCAGCCTTTGATATTCTAGACTAGATTGTTCATAAGTAGGTTGATGATTTAATATTTCGTGGATATCTTCTTCTGAAAATGATTGCTGCTCTTGCTTAATTAATGATAAGTGTTCACTTTTTTCTCTTCTAGCCTCTTCGATTGACCGTTGTTCACTTTCTAAAGGGAGAATTTTTTCTTGAAATTGACGCATTTCTTCCCTAGCGTTCATTGGGAAAGAGAAGGAAAAATCAAAGTTATCTTTATTTTTCACATGATGATACTCTTGAACAATTGGGATAGCTTTCTTTATTTGTGAGTAACTATAGTACATTAACCTCTTCTTTTCCATTAATTCATCTAATTCAACACTATCTTGATTCAATTGGTTGATTTTTTCCACAACCTTTTGATAATCACCAACATTTTTTTCTACCTCACTACGTTGGGTCGATAACTTATCTAAACTTTGCAATTCTTGATTAAGTTTCGGTTTTTTACCTTTTGGTTTAAACTGCTGCTCTAGTTCTTTCTCTAGAAATTTTTCTGTTTGATAAATTTGGTCAGATCCTGTGAGGCCAATATTTAAGAGAACTTCTCCCAACTCTTGCCCTGTTAATTGCTGAAGGTCATTTAAATCCTCTGCATTAAAACTATAAATGGATTGATAAACAGATCGTGACAATCCCCCTAGTAATTTCCTTAGAAACGTCTCTTCATATTTTTCCCCGTTGGCCAGCCAACAAACTGCTTCCGCTTGATTACGATCATGAATTCTCTCCACGACAACTTCTCCATAATCCTTAGTTTCCAGGACAAGTCGTCCTCCAACTGTTCCTCCTGTTTTCGGTTGGAAGAACTCTCTTTTTTTAGGTGGTAAGCCAAATAATATAAATAATATAAATTGTTGAATGGTTGATTTACCCGCTTCATTATTTCCTATAATTATATTCATTGGTTGCTCAGCTAAAGATAAAGAATAATCTTTCCATTTACCAAATCCGTAAATATGAAACGATAAAATTTTCATGAATCTACCTCCTTCCCCTTGAGTAATTGTTGAATGACTAGAGATTTGGCTGACTCCATAATCTCCTGCTGTTCTGTATCAGAAAAATCATTCAAGTGTTTAGAAGCCCTGCGATGTTTGTATAGAGGAGCCATGTAATCCTGGATATCATCATTAGATAAGTTATCAAAGTTCCTTAGAACTTCTCCAGTGAAGTGTGCACTCGCTTTCAGCTCACTCTCGTTCCACGATGGTTGATCTTCGATAAAAACCTGGTCAATCCATATCCATTCTTGATCTATGTTTTCACGTTCATTGACGATCTCTACCCACTGTTTTAAAACACCTTCATATTTCCATTTTTCAAGCAAGCCTTGATCCCCTTTAAGAGTTATAGTTAAAAGAATGGGAGAATCGCAAATAATCGATTGCTTTGCTTCTTCAAGGAGTGCTTCTAAATCTTCTGGATGTTTAAGGTTTTTACAAATCTGTTCAACATTTTCATAAATGAAACTATGGAGTGGTAAAAAATAAGGAACAAACTGATCGCCCTTCCATTCCACAAGGTAACATCCTTTAGCCTCATTTTCTTTAGATGATCGCCCTTGAATATTACCAGGATAAATGACAGGTGGTAAATCAGATAATTGCTGTCGTTTATGAATGTGTCCTAGAGCCCAGTAATCCATAGACTTCCGAACGAGGTCTGCCATGGTAAACGGAGCATATACATCATGGCTAGCTTGAGCTGTCTCTAAACTGCCGTGCAACATAGCAATATGATAGTCGGCTTCTCCCTGCTTATTGTACAATTGAGCCTTGTTTTCAGTTACTGAGCGTTGTTCATAACTAAAACCATAAATATTCGCTATCAATCGATCATCACGATAGAACGGGAGAGATCTTACTTCTTCATCTTTAAAAATATGTACATTGCTCGGGTAAGAAATTGGGTAGTGAACTCCACGGATATAATCATGATTGCCATAACTTACATACACTTGTATCCCATAGTGTTCTAATCTTTGAAATCCTTCACGAAGTTTGACTTGGGCTTTTAAACTCCTCATTTCTTCATTAAATAAATCACCCACAATTAAAACAAAATCGACTTGATGGTGGATAGCCTGATTAATTAACCGCTCATAAGCCTCAAAAGTGGAAGCACGGAGCTGTTCCTTTAACTCATCAGGAAGATAGCTTTTCCCTTTAAAAGGACTATCTAAATGTAAATCTGCACTATGTATGAAACGTAATGAACGCATTATACTCCCCCTCCCTACTATCCTTTTATTTTATCAGACAAAATTCACGAATGCACGTTCGATATAATACGTGAAAACGCGTTTGAAGACACGACTCGCATAAGCCAGGCGTCCTTTAATTCTTTATGTCACAAGCGTCTCTATATAAGAAAGTAATGCAAAAATAGTGTGAAAAAAACGGGGATAAACATAATAAGTCACTTAAGCTACCCATACAGTTCCTCCCCAAAACCGCACATAATAACACAAATCCCCCTCTTCCTATTAGAAGAGTTGCACACATTATAAGTAGTTCTGATACCGTGGAGAAAATCTGAATAACAGGTGAAATAACAAACAAAAACGCTTGGACTTTTATGCCCCAAGCGTTTTTGTTTGTTATTTTCTTGTTAAACTAAAGCCCCAGATTGTTTAATAAAAGAATGGCGGTTCCGTTACTTTTCATCGGAGCATGGGGGATGGGAAACCACTCGCTTTCCGTGGGCGTGTGGCGAGCTTCCTCGGGCTATAGCCCTTACGCCTTATAAGGATGAAGGCTAAATCTAGTTCATCAATCCTATCGGGCGTTATCCAACTCCGGCGCCTAGCGGCTAGTGAGACTTTCCTCGCTTCTGTACGATAAGTCAACATCGAATCACGATGTTCTTCGTGTTTCCTTTATCTCCGACAGCTCAGTCTAGTCCTTACGCCGCTGACCAAGGCGCCTCCGCTTTTAAAGTGGAAGCTCGCGATTTCCCGGCCCTCCTTGCCATTGTGAGGCAGACGGAAACCTCAGTAATTGGTTCTTCAAATTGTAGGCTATTCATAGAAGAGATTTTGCAACTGCACACTTGTTCCATATGGTGTAGCGAACACAGAAGACGACTCATGGCAGTAGGGCACGGATAGTGGAAGATAGCCCTCTGGGAAAGGGATTCGTTTCTCACACATCGAATGGGTGGCTTGGGAATCTCCCCATTTCCTAGCCACCCATTCTTTGCTTCTACTGCAATGAACCTCTCTATATGAAGGATTTTAATGGGACCGCCCGCTATCAAGATTTGCATGCAAACTTAGGAATGGCTGCCTTTTCTTGAAGTGGTATCGAGACACTTATATGGTAAAACGGTGAGGCTCCTATGGGATGTGCGGGACAGCTGAGACCCCACAGGACGAAGTCCGAGGAGGCTCAGCGCCCGCCCCATGGAAAGCGAACCTTTTCCCGCAGCCCCTACATTCACACAAACATCTCGAATTCAAGCACAATCTCTGATTTTGTATGCTAATTTATATGTTAAATACCGATCATCGTTGATATAACAAGGAATAATAAGAGACCAAATCATATGCGATTTGGTCTGCTAATTCGTATGCTATTTCGTAAGTTTCTACACCGAAACGGAACTACTTAAACACATTATTTATTTTCTTTTTTAGATAGCTGCATCGCTTTTTTAATATCTTTTAGTGATGAAGATTTTCCATACATCAGAACACCACCCTTATAAACCCGGGCACCTATAAGGGCTAGAAGAAGAATAGAACCAACCAAAACTGCAATTGATAGAACTACCTCCCAAACTGGTATATCCAACATTCCAATTCTTAAAAACATTATAAGAGGTGAAAAAAATGGAACATATGAAGTAACAGTAATAAACATATTATCAGGGGCATTCAGACCAAAAATAGAAATGAAGAATGCTATTATGATCAAATACATCATAGGAGCAATCATTTGCTGAGCATCTTCTAAACGACTGACAAGGGAACCTAAAGTGGCTGCCAAAGTTGCATACAAGAAATAACCTAGTATAAAAAACAGGATACCAAATGCAATGATGTCCAATTGTATTGTACCAAGACCAAACCCTTCCAAAAAAGATCCTTCTTCAGCATTTTGCTGAACACCTACGTAGCCAACTCCTAGAATTAGAGAAAATTGCAGCAAACCTAATAAGGCAATCCCAACAATTTTAGCAAACATTTGTGATACAGGAGAAACGCTAGAAATAAGGATTTCCATAACACGACTAGATTTCTCTGTTGCGACCTCTGTAGCAATCATGCTGCCATACATCATAACCGATAAGTAAAGTAGGAATAGCATGACATAAACGAGACCTCTTGTCTGTTCCATTTCTTCTTCTGTACTACCTCCACCTAACAAAACAGTGTTAAATTCTACTGGGGTATTGATCGCTTCAAGTGTCGCTTGATCCACTTGTGCCTCTTCCGCTGCAATCGCCATTTTCATTTGTTGTAAAGATTGTTGGACGATTTCACCATTAGCAGATGATGTATCTTCTCCTTTATAGTGCGTAGCTTCTGGGAGATTATTTTCTCCAGTTGAGACCTCAACAGCAGAATCATACTCTCCTTCTTCAACCTGTTCTCTTGCCTCATCAACAGACTGTTCATTCACATCCACCGAAAAGTTTGCTTGAGCTGATAATGATTCGCCTAACAAGTTGGCCCAATCTTCATTGTCACTAATAACAGCAACTTCTGAGGGGCTAGCCTCACCGTTATTACCACTATCAAACGTTTCGATAATACTTTGAATATTGCTAATTAGAAAAATGAGACCGAGAGTAACGATAGTTGTAATGATGAACGATTTAGATTTCACACGTGATTTAAAAGTATGGGCGACCATTATTAGAAATTTATTCATAGGAAGCACCAACTTTCTCGATAAAAATATCATTCAATGAAGGCTCTTCTATATTAAATGTCCGAACAAATCCACGTCCACTTAACTCTGCAAAGATTTTTTGAGAAATATCTTCATTCTCTACTTGTATTTCACAACTGTCTCCGTAGGATTTAAATTTTGTAACACCTGGAATATCCTTCAAAAATTGCAAATCAAATTCTGCACTTACGCGAACATTTTTCTTACCATAGGAGCGTTTAATATCTTTCAGTTTGCCATGGACTACAGGTCTACCGTGATGCAAAATACATAAATGCTCACAAAGTTCCTCTACGTGCTCCATTCGGTGGGAAGAAAATACAATCGATGTACCTGCTTCTTTTAGTTCCACCACGGCTTCCTTTAACATTTCAACGTTTACTGGATCAAGCCCAGAGAATGGTTCATCCAATATGAGGAGTTTCGGTTTATGAAGCACAGCTGATATAAATTGAATTTTTTGTTGGTTACCTTTTGACAGATCTTCTACTTTCTTCATTTGATACTCAGGTACTTTAAATTTAGTTAACCAATATTCAATTTCTGATATAGCTTCCACACGATTCATGCCCCTTAACCTAGCCAAATACACAAGCTGATCCTGAACTTTCATCTTAGGATAAAGCCCACGCTCTTCTGGAAGATAACCAATCAAATGACTTTGATCGTAACCAATGTCTCCTTCATTCCAAGATATATCCCCACTCGTTTCTTCAATTAATCCAAGGACCATACGAAATGTCGTCGTTTTTCCTGCTCCATTTGCTCCTAGAAAACCGAAGATTTGTCTTTCTGGGATCTCAATCGATAAATCATCTACAGCAGTAAATGAACCAAATTGTTTTGTTACATTATGTAATTTAAGTGTCACGGTATAAATTCCTCCTTCTTCTTTTATTAATACGAGAAAGTTTTAGCATTTGTTTCATTTTTTTTAAATCAAGCAGGAATTTTACATGTATTTGCCTAATATATAAAATGAGTCACCATTCATCTTAGGGAGGTCTTCCATGAAAAAATACTATCTTACTGTATTCGAAAAAAATGGCACCAATGTACTTGATGAAACATTTGAAGCTAACAATGAGTCAGAAGCAAAACAAATTGGAAAAGATAAGCTAGAAGAAAAAGGATTTTCTGAATATACCCACCGATGTGTGGCACCTGAAGGACGTCTTATTCTTTTTCATAGGTAATGTGGTGTAAAGAATAACAGATACGGTTGAGTCGCAAAATCTGAAAAGGTAAATAAAAAGAGTAGTCCGTAAACTAAGTAGTTCCGTTTAGGTGGAGAAACATACGAATTAGCAGACCAAATCGCATATGATTTGGTCTCTTATTTTCCCCCTGTGAAGGAGTGTTGAAGACTCAATTCCGAGGTCATGGGTGTTCGTTACCGTATAAGGTATATGGTGACTTTGAAACAACTCGCCATCACCACTTGTGAAGACCGTTTCTGAATTTACAGATCAATCGAGGAGGATTGCCGTCTTCCCCGCGGAAAGCGAGTGGTTTCCCGGACCTCATTCTCCGATAAAAAGCAACGGAACTGCCATTCTTTTATTAAACAATCTGAGGCTTTATTTTAACAAGAAATTGTAAAACACCAAGAGTTTTTATTTGTTATTTATGGTCCTAAACATACAAACAAAACATAAAAAAACAGGAAGGGAATCACCAATATCTAGTAGGTATTCCCTCCCTTTATTTTAAAGACTTTTTCAGTGGTTTCAACCGTTCACCTGAGTCTCTTTCCCTACTACTCTCAATGGCCAGACCCTGATTCTGGCCCTACCATTTATTACAGATAACTGCTTCGTTTAAGAACAAGTCATTACATATTTGTATTTACTTTTGTAGCATAAAACCCCTACAGTTTTAATTCTATAATTATACTTCCCAGTGTGATCACAAATTTTTATTCACCTTTAAAATGTGGTGTACGCTTTTCAATAAAAGCTTGTACTCCCTCTTGATGATCAAATGTTTCTCGAAGTTTCCACTGAGACTTTCTCTCTTTAGCCAAATATTGAACCAACTGATCTACCTTATATTCATTATATATTTTCTTTGTGGCAATCATAGATTGTATAGGTCGTTCACTCCATTTATGAGCTAACTTTTCCGCTTCCTGGTGAATATTCTCATCACATACCAAATCAATTAACTGAAAATCAAAGGCTTCCTTTGCTCTTAACTGTTCACCTTGCCACGCAAATTGTTTGGCACGATGTGTACCTAATCGCTGTTCTAGAAAGAAGTGACCTCCCCCGTCAGGAGCAAGTCCTATACCAATGAAATTCATGGATAACTTAGCGTTAGCATCTGCCATTAAATAGTCAGCAGACAATGCTATACTCAAGCCTAATCCCACTACTGGCCCATGAAGAGCTGCTATTACCATTTTAGGCATCGTATAAAACCCGGTGACAATTGCTTCAATATCGTCCATTACTTGATTATAAACACTAGGATCATTTACATCCTTCATCATAGAGATATCGCCACCCGCACAAAAACCATCACCTTTACCGGATAACACAACAATTTGCGCATCATTGTTTTTAATTTCTTTAACTACATCGGCGAACTCTCGAAGCATCTCTACATGTAGCGCATTATATTTTTTACCACGATCTAACTTCACATGAACAATTGGTCCATTCCTCACTATTTCAAAAAAACTCATGGATATCCCCCTATAGATTGTACTTAATCATTCAATTCGTCAAAGTATAAATCTTTCCTGCTTTTTCTAACAGAATTCTCCAAGGGGCTTGATAAAAAAAAGCTGCCCATAATGAGCAGCTTTCCCAATGTCTATTATAAACTTACTGTTGAGGCTCTTCCGGTTCACCGTAAAGATCTTCAAGAGGTTTTGTAATAATTTTACTAATATCATTAATTACAGTGTTAAGACGTTGTTCTTCTTCCATAAGCTTAGAAATTTGAGGGTGTTGTTGAACGACTTCTACAACTTGGCGAGCTTGTTCAACCTCTTCTTCAGAAATTTCTTCGCCTTGCATTTGCTTTTGTTGAAGTGTCATTTGAGTTTGACGAAAATCTTCGAACATTTTCTTAGCTTCTTCGTCGCCCATTACTGCTTCATAAGCATCTTTCAAACCTGTAAATTCTTCACTGTTGCGAATTGCTTTTTCAAGATCATATGCATGATCGTACATGTTAGCCATAAATTAAATGAACCTCCTAAATAGTTGAGTTTTAAACTCCTTTCTCACTATAACAAACATGTTTCGTCATGTATAGGAATAGGAATTATCCGAAGAAAAGCACAAGAAATCCTTGTAAAAGTCCAATCATTCCACCAAGTAAAGCACCGAGATACGTGATCATCTTAAATTCTCTGCGAGAGATGCCCAAGACCATTTCTTCTAAACGTCCAACATTGAATGATTCAACTTCTTCTTGAACAATTTCTGATAAATGCATAGACTCCATCATCGATTCAATTTTAGAGGCAATCAAACTTGTAGCTTTTGGCACAAGTGCGGGCACCACATCCAAGATGATTTTAGACTGAAGCGGCTTCGTCCAATCAGCTACAGATTTATTCAGCCATTGCTCAATTGGTAATGCATTAGCGACAGCATGACCTAAACCGTAAGAAATCGTATCTTTACCTATCTGATCTTCGAAATGACTAATGGGCTGCTCAAGCGCTGATGTCAACTCATTTTGAAGCATGGCCTGTAACCATTCTGTAGTTTCTCCAGTAGAGACATACTTTAAAATAACAGGATGTACTTTATCAATCACGCGCTCAGACCCCATGAAAGACTGAATCATGTTACCCAAAAACCCTTGATTATCTAAGTAATCATCGATTAAAGCTCCAACCTTTTCTTTTCCTTCAGCACTCTCTAGATATAGATGAGCTCTGTTTTGAATATATACCGCCAGTTGATCTACACCGTTTTCTGCTCTATGCTGACCTTCTTCAGATATAATATTCTTTAATTTTTGGTGACGATAATCATCCATCAATACTTCAAAGCGATTTTCCACCCAGGTTGACACGGATTGTTTAACGTTATCATTATCCAAATGTATGTCGTAGTCTTGCAATAATTCAGGAAGAGTACCCTGATGTGACAATGCTTTTTCAACTTCTCTTTGGCCAAAATTAGTTAGCTCATTTTGAAACTCTTGTCCTTCGATTTTTCGTTTCAATCCATCTGCTGTCAGCAAATGATCAACAACCATTCGTCCCAGTTGTCTAGCTAATTCCTTTTGACGTTTCGGTATTAATCCCGGTGTAAAGGGAAGTCGGTAGTTACCGATATAAATCGCCTTATAAGGACGAAATAACATTTTAATCGCTAATGAATTAGTAATTCCACCGATCGCAGCACCGATAACCATCATTAAAATAATTAATACAATTGAATTCATAATTTAACCTCTCTTCAAACAAAGAACTGAATCCAATTATAGAACAATTAAAGTTGCTTCGCCAATCCAAAAAAATAAGACCACCTTCATTAGGTGATCTTTAGCTCCTAGTTTAACCGACCATATATCGTTCCAAATCGGGTAGCATGTTCCAGTTCATCTGTCATGGCGATAAAAAGAGGTTGATAAGCCGATGGATGAGGAATCATAAATAACATTTCACGATACATTTCAGCAGCTTCAAACTCATCTTGTTGAGCTTGAATAACACCTTCCTCGAAAGAATCATACTCCACTCTTGTAGGTTCGAAACGATGGTATTCCCCTGTAAGTTGGCAATGTAGATTCTGGAACATGTAATAATGTTTAGCTTCGTCTTCTTCGGCATGGTCAATGTAATCCTTAAATATCTTGTTATCTGTATCTCTTTTTAATCGCTGATAAAACTCATTAGCCGCCCATTCATTTTCAATTGCGTTCTCCAACATACTTAAAAAATGTTGCATCGTTATGACCTCCTCACACTTATACGTATGAAGAAGCTTGTCTTAATTATGACAATAATAAAAAGAGGTATACGAATTCTTAATTAAGAATTCGTATACCTCTTTGGTTTTGATTTTTGCATCCTAACTATACTACTTACTAAAAAATGCTTCTTCTCCCCAAATCACCGACTTTTTACAATCATATTCACCGCTTCATTAATGAGATCTTCAGCTGATCCCCCTTCTTCTTCCGCTTCTTTAATACAAGTTTCCAAATTTTTCGCTACAATATAACCAATGGCGCGATCCATAGCCGATCGAGCTGCTGAAAGTTGAGTAATAACATCTTTACACTCTTTATCTTCTTCCATCATTTTTAAAACTCCACGTACCTGGCCTTCAATTCTCTTGAGACGATTCTTAGTTTCTTGGTTGTATTCGTATTTATCTTTCACATCTGTCACGTTGATTTCCTCCTAATTTAAGGTTAATTGGCAGTTAAACATCATGTATACTAAATTATAATATAGTTTTATTTAAGCTTTATCTTATCATAATAGTAAATTTCATAAAAAAAAGGAAGTATCCTATGTCACTTATTAACCAATTAAAACTAAATTATCCTTCTTTAATCGTAATAGGGCCTTATGATCGATTGCCGACAAATTCATATAAACTATTTCGTACGCAGGATGAACAAACAATCGGTATTGAAAATGATGAAATCAATGATCGTGAGATACACCTTTTATCTACATTTCTACAACCAATCGATACTCATGAACTAAAGCTAACTAAACAAGAACGTTTATGGAAAGAATTTTTAGAAGGAAAGACAAATCATCTTACTTTGCCTGAAAACCTTAATAAAGTTCGATTTATATTTTTCTCTTTATCTGATTCAATGCTCGAACTTGACTCCTTTCAAGAAGCTCTGCAATCCCTTTTCCCTAGAAAAATGCCGCTTATTTGGCGAAATGATTACGAAGGAATTATCATTGAAGAATTTCTCGGGGAGGATCAAGAACCTATCTCTTTTGATAACGTAATTGATGTTCTAATTAGTGATTTTTATACAAAAATGCACTTTTTCATCAGTGAAGATATTCATGATTTAAGCAAGTGTCAGGAGAAATACAATTGGTCCTATAAATGCTTCGAATTATCCAAAAAATATCAACTAGGCAAGGTTGTAGAATTTCAGGAAGTTATCCCTTATGTTTTTATCAATGCTTTATCTGATCAAGACCTTACCTCTTTACAACAATCAATGTTACTAGAAGTTGAGGAAGATAAAGAGCTTCTCCGCACCATTCGAGTCTTTCTTGAGGCCGGTTCCAACACTACGCTTGCTTCTAAGCTTTTGTTTATGCACAGAAACAGCTTACAATATCGCGTCGACAAATTTATTGAAAAAACAGGTGTAGACGTTAAACAATTCGATCAGGCTGCTATCGTATATTTACTGCTGTTACATTCAAAGCTATGATCAGACTGCACAAAGAGTCAGAAAATTCTTTGTGCAGTCTGTCCATTTACCTATATATTAAATTTCGCTAAACTAAGGACAGATAAAAGAAAGCGATTTCAAATAGGAGGAATTATACATGGCAGAGATAGTGCTAGATCGTATTGAAAAGGTATATGACAAATCAGTGAAAGCCGTTGAAGACTTTAATTTACATATTAACGATAAAGAATTCGTCGTATTTGTAGGGCCTTCAGGGTGTGGTAAATCAACAACTTTACGTATGATCGCAGGTCTAGAGGAAATAACAGGCGGAGACTTCCTTATTGACGAACAACGTATGAATGATGTAGCACCTAAAGATCGGGACATTGCAATGGTTTTCCAGAACTACGCGCTTTATCCACACATGAACGTTTACGATAATATGGCATTTGGTCTTAAATTACGCAAGATGGATAAAAAGGAAATTGAAGACCGAGTAAATAACGCTGCATCAATATTAGGTCTGGAAGCTTTACTAGATAGAAAACCGAAAGCGCTATCAGGAGGTCAGCGTCAGCGTGTAGCTTTAGGACGAGCCATTGTACGTGACGCGAAAGTTTTCCTAATGGATGAGCCGCTTTCCAACCTAGATGCCAAATTAAGAGTTCAAATGAGAGCAGAAATTCAAAAACTACACAAGCGTTTACAGACAACTACAATCTACGTAACCCACGACCAAACCGAAGCGATGACAATGGCTACTCGTCTTGTAGTTATGAAAGATGGGTTGATCCAGCAAGTAGGAGCTCCAAAGGAAGTATATGATAAACCAGATAACGTGTTTGTTGGCGGATTCATTGGATCACCTGCTATGAACTTCTTTACAGGTACTCTTCGCGAAGGACACTTAGAGTTAGGTGACGTAAAAGTCGCTATCCCTGAAGGAAAACTCAAAACATTACGTGACCAAAATTATATCGGAAAAGAAATTATTATAGGGATACGTCCTGAAGACATGCATGATGAGCAGCTCTTCATTGATGCCAATCCTGACAAAAAAATCCTCGTTGACATAGAAGTTGCAGAATTAATGGGGGCTGAATCTTATCTATACTCACGTTTAAATGATCAAGAGTTTATTGCGCGAGTAGATTCACGTTCTGATGTAGACGGTGGAGACCAAATTGAACTGGCAATTGATATGAACAAAGTACACTTCTTTGATGTTCAAAGCGAAAAACGCATCCGCTAAATTAAAAAAAGATAAATAAAAAGCAACACTTTTAAAAAAGTAGTTCAGTATCGAAGTACAAGAATGCAAATTGTACCCCTCAACTGAACTACTTTTTTATGATTGCAATTAAAATGGCAAGCAAGTTGCATTTGCAAAAGCAATCCAGATAGATTGGGATTACAATATCACTATGTAAGAATGCGATCCGTTTTTCTATGATCACTTTTCCCTAAGCACTTTTTAAGTTAGCTAAACATATTTATTGTGAGGGATAAACATTTCTGTTGTCCACCACCCTTTAGGTGAATATTAGATAATCGTACAATAAAGAATAAAATACGAAAAGCGCAGCCCTATAAATAAAGCCACGCTTTCCGTTTTAGAGTGAAATAAAGGAGAAAGGGCGCACCCTTTCTCCTCCTTCACTCATATTTATTTGCTTTGTCCGCCGAACTGTTGTTCAGCCATTTGTACTAGACGCTTAGTGATTTCTCCACCTACAGAACCGTTAGAACGGGAAGTAGAATCAGCACCAAGCTGAACGCCAAATTCTTGTGCAATTTCAAACTTCATTTGGTCTAGAGCTTGTTGTACACCAGGTACTACTAACTCGTTTGAGCTGTTGTTGTTAGCCATGTTGTCTCACCTCCTGTGTGTAATTATAGTATGATCACTCACCATTGTTTTTATCACAGAATTTAACTGGTAATTACAGGTACATGGAGGTAAAAAATGGCTAACAGTATTTTAAGCGTTTGGTTTGGTCATAGCTTTTGGATCGACGTACTGCTCAAATTGTTCTTCAGTTAATAAATCTAATTGCACTGCTGTTTCTTTAAGTGTCTGATCCTTTTCAAAAGCTGTTTTAGCAATCTTTGCTGCATTCTCGTAACCAATGTGTGGATTTAAAGCCGTCACAAGCATAAGGGAATCGCGTAAGTTTTTTTCAATTTGTTCATGATTAGGTTCAAGCCCTCTAACACAACGTTCATCAAAAGAAACAAGACTATCAGCCAGCAGTTGTGCTGATTGCAAAAAGTTATAAGCAATAACTGGCTTGTACACATTTAGTTCGAAGTTCCCCTGGCTAGCTGCAAATCCGATTGTTGCATCATTTCCCATGACTTGAGCAGCTACCATCGTAATCGCTTCACTTTGGGTTGGGTTTACTTTTCCAGGCATAATAGAGCTGCCTGGCTCATTAGCAGGAATAGTTACTTCCCCTATTCCACATCGTGGTCCACTTGCTAACCAGCGAACATCGTTTGCAATTTTCATGACATCAGCCGCTAAAGCTTTTATAGCTCCATGTGTGTGTACTAATTCATCATGGGAAGTTAACGCATGAAACTTGTTAGGTGCAGAAATAAAGGTATTAGATGTTTCATTGTTAATGTTTCTAACAACTCGTTCAGAAAACTCAACATGAGCATTCAAACCAGTTCCAACCGCTGTTCCTCCAATAGCTAACTCTTTCACGTACTTCGTGCTATCAACGAGCATTGATTCCGTTTTTTCAAGCATACGGTGCCATCCACTAATTTCTTGCCCCAGTGTAAGTGGAGTAGCATCTTGCAAATGCGTACGGCCGATCTTTACAATGTCCTGAAACGCTTCCATTTTTTCTTTTAATGTATGCTTAAGTTGTACAACAGCTGGCAATAGTACTTCTTCGACTTTTCGCACAGAAGCAATGTGCATTGCTGTTGGATATGTGTCGTTTGAGCTTTGTGATTTATTGACATCATCATTTGGGTGAAGTCGTAGGGTGCTGTCTTGTTCAGTCAGCCATTCATTCCCCACGTAAGCAATCACTTCGTTCACGTTCATATTAGATTGTGTTCCGCTTCCTGTTTGCCACACGACTAGAGGGAAGTGTTCAGCTAACTCACCTTTTAAAATTAGGTCGGCTGCATGGCCAATAGCCTTTGCCTTTTCTTCTTCTAATAAACCTAATTCAAAATTGGCTAAAGCTGCACTTTTTTTCAAGATAGCAAATCCTTCAATTACTTCCGTTGGCATTTTTTCTTCACCGATCGGAAAATTTTCTTTGCTTCGTTGAGTTTGTGCTGCCCAGTACTTATCGCCTGGTACTTTAATTTCACCAAGTGTGTCTTTTTCAATTCGATAGTCCATGAAGATTCCTCCCTTTATGTGCACTTATATTCCATTTTCAATTGTATCAATATTCTTACAAACAATCATTAAACGATTTCAAAAAATAATAAACAAACTATTTACATTTTTCAGAATTTAATGTAACATGAGGGTAACATTTAGAAAGGAGGCAGAAACAGACTGTCCGAAACACCGTTAAGGAAGTTTGGAGAACTGTAACTGTTTTTGCTTAATTCTATTCCAATGGGTAAATGTTTTAAAAAAGAGCCTGGGTAGGCTCTTTTTTTTGCATATAAATGGGGTGAGAACATACCAAATATATGGACACATATATTATTTGCTGAAGATCTATGCCATACAATTAAAAGAGAAGATCTTTTAACTACCTCTTCTCGCTTTCTTTATCTTGGTGCTCAAGGACCGGATCCTTTTTTTTACTACAATTTTTGGCCGAAAATTAGCGATCAAGGTGTAAACGACATCGGCCTGAAATTACATCAAGAAAAATGTGGAGACTTCTTACTTGATATTATTGAATACGGACAATTATTAAAAAATCATTCACAAACCTACATTTTAGGTTTTGTTAGTCATCATATACTTGATAGAGCGACACACCCTTACATTCACTATAAATCTGGATATGAAGGAAATAAACATCAAGCACTTGAGGTTGCCATCGATACAATAATGCTTGAAAAACATCGTAATTTATATACTTGGAAAACTCGTGTACACAAGGAAATATGTTTAACTAAAAGGGAAAGAGCAGCTATTTCTTCCTGGTTAAGTCCTTGCATAGAAAATCATTTTTCTGTCCAGCAACTGCCTCACGGTTTTGTTGAGAAATCATTTAGAGATATGAAGTGGGCTCAACTTATTTTGTTTGATCCTTATCACTGGAAAAATAAGTTACTTGGAAGTATGGTCTCGTCCTTTTCACACCAACCACTCGATAAAAACATCGACTACTTGAATACAAAACAGAGAGAATGGAAGCATTCCGCAACAAATGTTCCAAGCAACTTATCTTTTGAGAAGTTATACAATGATGCATTACAAGAAGCTTCTTCGCTTTTTGAGATGATCCTCGAGTATTGGAATCCTTACGGAACAGTGAATCTTAAACAAGTTAGTACTTTATTAGATCACATCTCTTACGACACTGGTCTGCCTTTATCTAGAAATTTGGATAACCTTTATAGTGAACCTATTATCTGAAAAGCAGATATCTTTTATATTAATCCATAAGAAAGCTAAAATATAATACGTTATCACTTTCATCAGTAAACGGTGAAACATGTTACATCGTTCAGCAGCAACACCCTATATGATGATCAACTTAATCCGGTTATATTCCAACAGATTCCCCTTGATTTAGTATCACAAATTCGTGCAAAATCGCATACTATCAAACGCCTAACACGGTGAAAAGACATGATCCTTTCAGCTTAGAGTAATGTTTATCACAAAGAATTCATGTTTTAACCGTGTCTAACCTTATTCCAATGTTTTGCTTGCAAATTTATTTCATCTACTTTTCTTATGTTTTGATCACGGTTTCTAAGTCAGAATCAGTTTGGGCTCTCGCTTGTTCTTGCCCTTTATCGATATCTACAAATTTCAATAAAATAATTCCTGCAATGAAAAATACAACTAAAGATAATATTCCCAATCGACTAGACCCTGTTAACTGACCAACAAGCGCAAAAACAAAAGGTCCAAATATCGCAGAAAATTTCGCTGAAACTCCGTAAAATCCATAAAACTCCGCATGACGGTCACCTGGAACCATTCTCCCAAAGATCGAACGACTCAAAGATTGAGCACCGCCTTGAACAATCCCTACGCAAATAGCAAGCATGTAAAAGTGAAGCGCGGAAGTCATAAAATAACCAAGAGCAACAATAGCTAAGTATATATATAAGGAGAGAGACAATGCTTTTTTCGGGGAAATCTTTCCCGCTAAAAATCCGAAGAAAAATGTACAAGGAATGCCAACAAATTGTGTGATTAATAGAGCAATAATAAGAGAGTTGCTATCAATTCCAATATCCCGTCCATAAATAGTGGCCATTTTTATGATGGTAGAAATCCCGTCATTATAAAGCCAAAAAGCTATTAAAAATATTAATAACTGCTTATACCGCTTAATTTCCTTTAACGTGCTCCCAACTCGTTTAAACCCGATTTTTACGTAAGACTGAGTTCTTTTCGTTTGTTGTTTCTTCTCTTCTACGATATTTTTAAATAAAGGAATAGAAAAGACTAGCCACCATATTCCAACAGAAATAAATGATAACCTCGTCCCAGCCAACGTATTAGGAAGACCAAACCATTGATACTTCATGATCATTAGTAAGTTAATCGCAAGGAGAATGCCTCCGCCAATATAACCAAATGCGAATCCCCATGAAGAAACCTTATCCATATTTTTTTCATCAGAAACCTCTGGTAGAAAAGCATCATAAAACGCATTTCCTCCAGAAAAACCAATCGTTCCAACAATAAGAAGACCAGATGCTAGAAGATAGTCACCTTCACCTACAAACGCTAATAGAACACTTGCGATAATACCCATGAATGCAAAAAACATGAGAAATCGTTTCTTGGCTACTGAATAATCACTAATTGCCCCTAAGATCGGTGCTAAAATGGCTACGATTAAAACAGCAATGGATTGGGAATAACCCCAATAACTCGTTGCTAACGATTCATTCAGCCCTTTGGCAGCTACATCATAATAGAAAATCGGAAGAACGGCAGCCATCATCGTTGTTGCAAAAGCTGAGTTGCCGAAGTCATATAAAATCCAGCTCATAACAGGCTTCTTTTTCATAAGAGTTCTCCTCTCTCTTTAAGGTCTTGTGGTTAGCTTATCAAATAAGTCGGGAAAAAAGAGCAAATATTATAACTTTCTAAAAATTAAGGAGTCTTTTAAATGAAAATCGCTATTTTTGGTGCAACCGGTAGAGTAGGCTCACGTGTCACACAATTTGCACTAGCGGAAGGACATGAAGTACAAGCTTTAGTCAGAAATAAAGAAGAGGCTAAGAGGGTGATCGGTAAAGCTGTCTTAATTGAAGGAGATGCTACGAACAAAGAAAGTATCGAACAAACCTTACAAGGATGTGACCTCGTATTCAGTGCTTTGAGTACGGACAAAACATTCACATTATCCCAAGCTACCCCTCTTATTATTGATGGTATGAATGAACATGGAATAAATCGGATCATTACAGTTGGAACAGCTGGAATACTAAATAGTCGGTTTGAAAAAGACAAATATAGATTTCAGTCTGGCGAATCAAAACGTCGCTCGACATTTGCTGCCGAAGAGCACGCGAAAGTATATACCTTGTTAGTTAAGAGTACTTTGGATTGGGTGATTTTATGTCCGACCTATTTGCCTGATGGAGAATCAAAGGGGCTAGTTCGTCATGAGGAAATTTTCTTACCATTAGATGGTAAGAAAATCACAGTTGAAGATACTGCTTTATTTGCTTTTAAAGAACTTATAAACCCTGGGTACCAAAATACACGTGTTGGTCTAAGTTATTAATCTATAGCCTGAAACGAAACATCCTTTTTCAAACGTATGCCCATTATAAAACAATTCTCTCCATTCACTGTAGTTTCGGTTGTAAATTCATATAAAAAAAGCAGTTCAGTTAAGGGGTGCAATTTGCGTTTTGCACCTCAAAACTGAACTACTTAATGGAGACTTCTTTTTTATTGCGGATAAAAACCAAAAAATTCTTCTAAAGTTCCACCACTTTCGTGTATTTGTGTAGATAAGTCGGTTCCGACATATCGCAAATGCCACGGTTCGTATTCATAACCTGTAATATCCATAGTGCCTTTCAAATAACGAACGACAAAACCATATTCATGCGCATTCTCAGCTAGCCAGTTGCCTTCAGGTGTATTAATAAACGACTGATCCAGTTTAAATTCCATTTCCGCAGAAGTCACATCCATTGCTAGCCCCGTTTGATGCTCACTTGTCCCTGGTCGAGCAGAAAATTTATCCGCCTCCTCTTGACCCCGTTCAGCCACATTGTTTTCATATATTCGCTGTTGAGTCTCATAAGAGCGGTAACCGGAAGTTGCATATAATCCTAAGCCTTCTTTGTTTGCTGCGGCAAATAAATTCTCCAATGCCCTCGCAGCTTTAGGCTGCATCATTTTCTTTGGGTGATCTTCTTCAAAAGGAAAACGTACATTTGGTTCAACTAACTCGTCAGGTTCGTATCCTTCAGGTAACTTCCGATCTTTATTGACGACAACTTCCTTAATATCAGGTTCTTCTATTATCGTTAATCCATCTTCATCCACTTCTTCATCTAATTCATTGGCATAAGCATTCGGATTATTGCTTTCATTATCTTCACTTATCTGCTCATTTTCTTGTTGTTGTTCATCATTTTCATCTTTCTCTTGTTCTTCTACCTGTTCCTCTTCAGACGGTGACTCCTCAGAATCATCGGCTTGATTTGTCCAATCATCTAAAGAACAAGCACCTAAGAATAGACTCAATGATAAAAGAATTATTGCTAATCTTACTTCTTTCATAAATAAATACCTTCCCACATGTAGAATAGTCTTATCAACTATAACATTGATGAGAAGTGGATGTACAAAGTTTAAAAAAAGTGCTACTCAACAAAATGAGCAGCACCACCTTTCCCCTAATCCCACGTATAATGTTGATATTTCAAGCTTAAGCGTTCGAATTCATCACGATCATTATTCTCTATGGCAGTATTTATTTCATCATCTAATCTGTCTTTATTAAACTGAAAACTTAGTTCGTCTAGAAGCAGTCTTGAGGCGAGCTTAATCCCAAAGGACAATTCTCTTTTGGCAGTGACTTCACGGTTTTTAAATCCAGGATCACGACGCAGCACATATATAAGCTTTTTTTGCTTTCTCATGAGAATACCCCCTATTGCTTTTTTCCATTATGCCGTATTTCCAACCATTTAGCAATAATATTCTGAATATTTAGTTATATATTTCCCAAATAATTAAGTTCTAAACCTCTATGAAGCCTTTTTAAGTAAAAAAATTATTTTTTCAACCCTGCCAGCTAAATTGAGGAGTTTCTGAAAATAATTAGCACTAATCTTTCACCGTGAATAGTATATAAAAATTCTGCTTTCACAAAATGTTTTCTCCCTTATACAGAGCCTTTTAAGACCTTAAAGAGAGCTAACCTCCTATAATTCAGGTGATTAGCTCTCTTTTTAATATGATGGCTTTTCATTATTAACCATTTAGAATTTTACTAGCCACATCCAAGGTACGGTTCACCTGATGACGAACCGCTCCCTCTACATCTTCCTTCATATTCCCCTCTCCATCTACAGTTACACTTGTCCCATAGGGGTTACCACCCGCTGAGAAAATAGCGTTGTCAGAATAACCTGGTGCAGCTACAATTGCCCCCCAATGAAACATGCTTGTATATAAATTAAGAAGTGTCGCTTCTTGACCACCGTGTGGATTTTGTGCAGAAGTCATCCCACTAACTACTTTATTCATAAGCTTTCCTTCAGCCCACAAACCACCGGCTTGATCAATAAATTGCTTGGTTTGGGCAGGTAGATTTCCGAATCTTGTAGGAGAACTAATGATAAATGCATCAGCCCAGTCTAAATCCTCCACTTTTGCCTCAGGAACCTGATCTTTTGTGGCCAAATAATGCTCTTTCCACGCTGGGTTTTGTTCAATTGCTTCCATTGGCGCGAGTTCAGGTATACGAACTAACTTAACATCTGCTCCAGTTACCTTAGCTGCATCCTCAGCCCACTGAGCCATTTTGTAATTCGTGCCTGTTGAACTGTAATAAATGATCGCTAATTTTACATTTGCCATTCATAAATCTCTCCTTTTATATCAATACCTTCATCTTATTCTAACCACATAAAAATCACTTAATTCATCTTTCTATATATCCATCACAATGAATAAAGAAAAGTTGACCTTAGGATTTTACACCAAAAATAGACTCTACTAATTAAAGTAAGGTTCAAATAACTAAATCAATATATATGTCGGGTACGTCCAATAAGCATCCTGCCAACCTCGTTCAATAGCTAGTTCTTCAAAGGAAGACACCTGACTGTTGTAATAATTAATAATTGACTCTTCAATTGTTGCTTGATCGGGGTCATAAGCAAGGCTCATCGCCTTTGAAAACCTCATTCCTTTGATATCACCTTCAATAATGATCTTTTCTTGGATCATAATTAATCCCCTCTCTGGTCAATATAAGAAAATGACAATAACTTATAAGATGTGTACCCCAACTCCCCATCCTTTAACCCTAAATAAGTTGAGTGAATGCAAAGAAACTTACTTCACTCAAGGGATGTGAATGAGGATAGCTTTTTTTCTCTAGACCCAATTGGGTTTGATTTGGTAAGCTATACCATGCTTTAAGTTACGGAGTGGAGGAACGTATTATGGGTGAATATGAAAACTTACGAAAAGGTGAGCGTGGAGCGTGGGTAAGCATAATTGCTTATTTAATACTTGCAATTTCAAAGTTATTCATTGCTTCCATTGGCAACTCAGAAGCACTAAGAGCTGATGGTCTCAACAATACCACAGATGTTGTAGCTTCAGTTGCCGTATTAATTGGTTTGAAAATTTCCAGAAAACCTCCCGATAAAGACCACCATTACGGGCATTTTCGTGCCGAAACAATTGCCTCTTTAATTGCTGCTTTTATTATGATGACGGTTGGCCTAGAAGTTATTTTCGGTACACTCCAGGACATCATTAACCAAAGAGCGAATGAACCTGCCTTATTAACCGCATGGACTGCCTTGATTGCAGCGATTATTATGTTTGGGGTCTATCGGTATAATTTAAAATTAGCAGCCAAAGTAAATAGCAATGCCTTATACGCAGCTGCACAGGATAATCGATCGGATGCTCTAGTAAGTATAGGAGCAGCAGTAGGTATTTTTGGTGCTCAGTTAGGCGTTTTCTGGCTAGATCCTCTAGCAGGTCTTGTCGTTGGTATAATTATTTGTAAAACTGCATGGGATATTTTCACTGATTCGAGTCATCGTCTAACGGATGGATATGATGAAAACGAAATTGAATCGATTCGTGATTTAATTGAAGCTCACCCTAACGTGTGGGTAGTAAAAGATGTAAAAGGCCGATTACAAGGAAACAGAAAATTAGTAGAGGCAACTATCCACGTAAATCCACAAATCACCATTCAGGAAGCTCATACAATTACAGACGAGGTAGAAGCGATCTTAGAAAAACGGTTAAATATTTTTTATGCTCATATTCATATTGAACCTTACGAAGAATAATAAAGGATCTATTAAAAAAACAGCCATAAACAATCTCCTTTAGGAAGGTTTACGGCTGTTTCCTTTTTATTAATTGAATTTCTCTATGAGTTCATTAATATCCCCCCACCCATAGGCTGTTTCTTCATATGTACCCTGTCCAATGGTAACCTCTTCAGCCTCCACAGGTTTAGCCCCAAGAACTTCATAAAAATTCACAGAAGGATTATGAGTCAGGATCCACACTAGTAAAGACTGATATCCCGATTCTTTCATAGCTTTAGAAAAAGTATTTAAGAGCATACTTCCATAACCCATACGCTGATGCTTATTTAATAAATAAATGGCATAAATTTCGCCATCGTAGCTATAATTTTTGGTTCGTTCTTTTCCACCTGAAACAAAGCCTATAATTTGTCCATCATTACTCTCAATAACATAAGCGATTTGTCCATTAATAGGAGTGCGTAAAATGGCTTCCCACAATGCCACTCGATTCTCAAGCGTGGTATTACTCAAATCTTGTTCATCAATTAAATCTTTATATGTAGACTTCCAACTTTGGATATGGATGTTTGCAATTTGTTCAGCATCCTCAAATTGAGCGATTCTCACTTGTGCCATTTATTATCTCCCCTTTTACCCTAATCGTAGTTTATATTTTAGCAGAAAAAGAGGCATCAAGCTTGTGACACCTCTTTCTAATTAAAGAAAAATTGTTTGTAGACTACTGTTTTCATAACCCTTTAACATTGAAAACTTGCAATACGATCGGTGTCAATTCCAAAGTAATTCCATCTGCGACGGTTGGGGTTCCATCGGTACCCGGCTACAGAGGTTCTGCCAATAAATATAGGGAAGAACCAAAAACGTTGCCCATTATTTAACCGCATCCAAGTGTAACGATATAAACATCCATATAATGATCCTGGATCTACAGCGTATAGTCCTGGGCCTTGTTGGGAAGGCGGAGAACTTGGCGGTGGTGGAAGCTGATCTCCTGAAAACGGTAAACCTTGCGGTGGTTGCTGAGGGCCTCCACCTGGACCTATTCCTGGATATCCTCCCGGACCGCCTGGGCCACCTTGACCTGGACCCATTCCTGGATATCCTCCCGGGCCGCCTGGGCCACCTTGACCTGGACCCATTCCTGGATATCCTCCCGGGCCGCCTGGGCCACCTTGACCTGGACCCATTCCTGGGTATCCTCCCGGGCCGCCTGGGCCACCTTGACCTGGACCCATTCCTGGGTATCCTCCCGGGCCGCCTGGGCCACCTTGACCTGGACCCATTCCTGGATATCCTCCCGGACCGCCTGAGCCACCTTGACCTGGACCCATTCCCGGGTATCCTCCCGGGCCGCCTGGGCCACCTTGACCTGGACCCATTCCCGGGTATCCTCCCGGGCCACCCTGGCCGGGGCCGCCTGGTGATTGCCCCCATGGAAATCCATTTTGTCTATGCATAACGATCAATTCCCTTCATGGAGATTCAATATACGTTATGCTTAAAGATGATGGGCGTGCTAGAAAGTCATTAGAAAAACGGAAGCAATACCTCCAATAACTACAATTATAATATTAAAATTCAACCACGCTAACAAAATAGCTACCAATCCAGCAATCACCCCAATTTGAGGCGCTTCAGGTTTTACATTTAAAATACCTGGAAATATTAATGCGCCAAGAGCTGCATAAGGAATAGCGTTTAACCAGCGATCGATCCACTTTGGAAAATTCACTTTATCTACAATAAATGCTGGGAGGAACCTTGGAACCACAGTCACAATAGACATCCCGATAATCATCCAAATGATCATACTTCATCCTCCTCATCATCTAATATCCAAATACCACTGAAACCACCTAAAAGTGTTCCAATTACAATAGCCCATCCTTGGCTCATGCCCCATAGTTGGCATATGTAATTAATCACCATGGCTAATAAAGCAATATAAGCAATACGGTACTTCGTTTTTACTGAGGGAATAAGTAAACCAATAAACATTGCGTAAAGAGCTACCCCCATACTCTCACTTAAGCGTTCAGGGATGATATCACCCAAGAATCCTCCTAAGAAAGAACCTCCTACCCAAGAAACATAAGCGGTTAACATTAGTGCCGCATAGAACCAAGTTCCAAACTCTTCTTTAGCCTGTCTTTTATGTAAAGAAGACATGGTGAACGTCTCATCCGTTAATCCTATGGATAAGGGGACTTTGGCTCGAAGCCCAATAGCCCTTAACCGATTCATAAAAGACAAGCTCATTACAAAATGTCTAAAATTCAATACAAAAGTAGCAATAATAATTTCTACAGCCCCCGTACCAGCTGCAATCATACTTACCGCTAAAAATTGAGAAGCTCCTGCAAATACGAGCATACTCATTAATGTCAGTTCCACATTACTCATACCAGATTGTCCTGCTAAAACACCATAAGTTAACGCTACAGGAATATAACCTAACATAATGGGAAATCCGGCAATCATACCTTGTTTAGCCATATGCAAACGTTTTATTTGATGTGTACTTGATTTTACTGCCTGTGATTCCATTTCTCAAACTCCTTCTATAAATTTCCACTATTATACATGATTGAAAATGAATTGACATCTCATAATTTCTATTTTACTATTACACATATCTTCACCACTGAAAAGCGTTCCAGTAAAAAAGAAAGACAATAAAAATGGATCTCGAATCTCGCAGACTAGAGACTGAATAGCCACTAGAATTCATGCGCATTTATTTGAATTACAAGGTTCTTTAACGTGCGATAGGTAAACACAATTGGATGGTTATTCCGCCAGCTAGGGTGGTACCGCGGAGTTTATGCTTCGTCCCTAATTATTAGGGACGAAGCTTTTATTATGAGTAGGAGGAATCAATATGTTTCATTTAAGTCCCAAACAACTTCCAGGATTGATCGAGTCTTCCGCTCTCATCCTAGGCATCATGGCAATTATAAGTTATTTTATTATAGGTTTTGAAAGTGTCCCTCACATACCAATATTACTCGGTATACTTATTATGGTAGCATACGGATCTTTTAAGAAGATGCCGTTTTTAAAGCTTCAAGAAGGAATGATTCAGGGAGCACAAACTGGATTAGGTGCCGTTTTATTGTTCTTTCTAATCGGTATCTTAATTTCAAGCTGGATGGCCAGTGGTACAATTCCCGTTCTAATGAATGCAGCCTTTTCTCTTACTGGTGGGCCTTGGTTTTACTCGATAACTTTTGCGATCACTGCGATTATGGGAGTAGCACTAGGCAGTTCTTTTACGACAGCAGCAACAATTGGTGTAGCAATTATCGGAGTGGCTCAATCTTCTGATTTTTCTCTAGCTATTACTGCAGGAGCCGTTGTGTCTGGTGCATTTTTTGGTGACAAAATGTCCCCATTATCCGATACGACGAACTTGGCCTCTACCGTCGTTAAAGTTGATTTATTTGACCATATTAGAAATATGACCTGGACCACAGTTCCAGCATTTGTTATTAGCTTTGTTCTATTCGCCATTCTCTCCCCTTCTGAACAAGCAGGCAGTGGAGAATTATCTTCTTTACAAGAAAGTTTGCTAACAACGAACTTATTACACTGGAGTTCTTGGATACCATTTGTCATTCTCGTTATTTTGACGATCAGTAAGCAGTCAGCTTTTATCGCTCTTGCTATCACAAGTTTTGTCGCTACAGCTATTGCAGGATTTAGAGGAATCCTCCCTTGGAATGAGTTATGGAGTACTTGGTTTAACGGGTATTCAGCCAACACGGGTCATGAAGTTGTTAATGAATTATTAACTAGAGGTGGCATGAACGATATGTTATTTACCATTTCACTCGTTATTCTCGCCCTTGCTCTTGGAGGATTGTTTTTCGTAACTGGGGTAATTCCCGCTATATTATCCAAAGTTCAGCACGGACTTAAATCCGCACGATCGGTTACGTTATCTACTGCCCTTACAGCAATCGGTATTAACATATCGATTGGAGAACAATATTTATCTATTCTATTAACTGGTGAAGCCTATCAAGACTTTTATGAAAAGGTGAATCTCGCTAGAAAAAACTTATCTAGAACCTTAGAAGATGCCGGAACAGTAATTAACCCTCTTGTACCATGGAGTGTTTGCGGAGTATTTTTATCTGGAGTATTAGGTGTCCCTGTTCTCGATTACTTACCTTTCGCATTCTTCTGTCTGCTGTGTCCATTGCTCACCATTTTATTTGGTCTTACTGGTAAGACACTTACACCTGCTTCAAACGAAAACAATCTATAAGCAAGGAAGCCTCAAGGCTTCCTTGCTTATTTTATCCGAATAAGTTTTACGTGATCGATGCTATCAGCTTTTCAGATATTCACCAACATCAAACCTTTATAACCTTTCTTATATGAATAGAACCTATCTACTTCAGCCAAACTATTTGGAAAAGGAGTGGGGACTATTGAAAGAAGAACACTTTGACGACCATCAGGACGAAGAATTAAGTATGGATCATGCGGAAAGTGAAGAAGTTCTCGAAGATTTAGCTTATTACAGGACATTAATGGTTAATGTAGGCTTTATCGGTAAAGCTGGATCCGACAATTGGATACTTGTAGATTGCGGAATTGGTCACTATGCCGAAAGAATTATCGAAGCTGCCGAAAAGCGCTACGGTTCTACCCCGCCCCAGTGCATTCTTCTCACCCATGGTCATTTTGATCATGTCGGCTCTGCCAAGAAGTTAGCTCATCACTTTAATGTACCAATTTATATTCACCCTCTTGAGATGGATTATGTCACAGGAAAAAAATCTTATCCCGGAGGTAACCCAACGGTAGGTGGAGGCTTAATGTCTATTCTTTCGCCATTCTATCCATCAGAATCCGTTAATTTAGAAGATTGGATACATCCGCTTCCAGAAGATGGTTCTCTGCCGTTTTTAGAAGGATGGCGAGCGATTCACACCCCCGGTCATACACCTGGGCACGTATCATTTTTTCGTGATCGTGATCGAACACTATTATCTGGTGATGCCTTTATTACTGTTAAACAAGAGTCAGTCATGGCCGTTTTCATCCAACATCAACATGTTCACGGGCCTCCAGCCTACTTCACTCCCGACTGGCGTGAAGCCGAACGTTCCGTTAAAAAGCTAGCGGCGTTAAACCCAAAAACTGCGTTAACAGGGCATGGTTTACCTATGGAAGGAGAGGACCTACAACACCAACTTAGCGAACTAGCTTTAAACTTTAAAGAATTAGCCATCCCTAAACACAAAAATAAACTGCACTAAAGACCGAATTTATAACGAAGTAGTTCGTTGTCTCGACGCGTAGTGATGCCCATACCGATCATGCGCTCGATTCACACAGAATGTTTTTAACTCTCCTAATTATTGCTAATCAGGTATGGTAAAGCCTATATAACTTCTTGTTTCGAATTCGGCTTTACCATTCACAAATTTAAAACCATAAAACTTAAGACTGTAAAGGTACACGCTTGAATTTTATGTCCAAGCGTTCTTTTTTATATTTTCTTGTTAAACTAAATCCCCCGATTGTTTAATAAAAGAATGGCGGTTCCGTTGCTTTTCATCGAAGAATGGGGGATGGGAAATCATTCACTTTCTGCAGGGTCTCGCCAGTCTATCCTTAGTCTCGAGATTTCCCATCACCCATGACTATGAAGAGTGGAATGGAACCCTTTTTATGAAAATCGGGGGTACTGTATGAATATTGCCATTGAAATGATCTGCTAGTGCCATGAAATTGATCCACTTCTGCCATTAATAGACCCTGTACTATTGATCGGTAATATAAATTCAGAAACGGTCTTCACAAGGAGAAGTAGTGATAAACCTGGTAAGGTTCATGGCCTGAAATTATTGCCACAGAGTTTTTTACAAGGTTCCTTAATAGGTACAATTCATACAAACAGGCTATCACACCCGCTTTTCAACAACTTACCTAATGGCTCAATAGATCTGTGTGATGGCCATAATCCCTAGTCTGTATCAGGCTTCCATTTGCGTTATAGTCAGAGATCTCATTCTTTAACATGCATGATAGAACAGCGCGATTTCGATAGCAACATAGGGCAAGGGGGAGATCCTGTGGGATACGCGGGGTAGATGAGACCCCGGATAGGCGCCGGGAGGCCACTGAAAAAGTGAATTTATTAAGAGAATCAACTCAAGTAACCACTATATGTACGATTGATATTTTATTTAAAATCAACATGTTGACTGTGATTCTCTGCCCGTATTAAATTTAAACAGTTTTTCAGTGGCCTCGGCGCCGGCCTGAGGAGGCTCAGCGCACGCCCATGGAAAGCGGCTCCTTTCCACCGCCTCTTTCTCCACACAAGCATCTCGGAATTGACTCTTCAACAATCCTGCTAGTTCGTAAGTTTTCCTACCGAAACAGAACTACTTACACAATAACGGTACTTCTTATTTTATAATCGGTCTTTTTTTATTTATACCTTTCTAAGAGACTATGAAGTTTTTCTAGCCCCTTTAAAAGTCGTGGGCTTGGACGACAATAAAGAGATTCCTCTAAAACATGAATATTTCCTTGCTGGATAGCTGACATCTCTCCCCAACCAGGACGTCTCTTCACTAGTTCTGGATTCATTTTTTCCTCTTTCACCCCTACCCACACCATACATATATGGTCAGGATTTCGCCGCCTTACTTCTTCCCAATCCGTCTGAACACTAGCTTCTTCTTCGGTAGCAAATATATTATATCCACCCGCTAATTCACTGATTTCAGTTAACCAATTGGCTTGTCCAGGAGTGAAAATAGGTTTCGGCCACCATTCCCAATACAGAGATGGACGTGTTTTAAATTCTAAGCTTTTTATTCGGAAGCTTTCAATTTCTTTTAAAAATTGCTTAGCTTTTTCTATACCTAGATCTTTGTTTTGGATGGCTTCTCCTACTTTTTTAATATCTTCAGCAATTTCTTTAATTGAGTTAGGATTGAGTATAATGTAAGGAAGGCCATGTTTTTCAAGCCCTTCAATATTTTTTTCCATCCCTGGAACACTTAAAGAAGCTAAAACTAAATCTGGATTTAAAGAAGCTACTTGTTCTATATCAATTGATAGATCAGGGCCAAGCTTTGGAAGCTCGTTCACTTCTTTTGGAAAATCAGAAAAATTGTCGACACCAACCAACAATTCCGTTTGTTCTAGATACGCGACAACTTCAGTGTTACTAGGGCAAATCGACACAATTCGAATAGGACCACTCCTTATTTCAGAATTATCTGATGTTTCATTTTATTTCATTATAGCTTATATTTAGATTAAGGAAAAAAGTTAGAAAGGATGAACAGTGTGACAGCAACGTTGTATGATTCTTCTAATGGATTGGTCGAGTATTCTTACCAAGGCGAAGGGCCCACTTTACTTCTTTTAAAAGGCGGCCACTCTAGCCGGGAAACCGACTTGTCACACAGTGGTTTAATTTACGAGGGGTATTCGCTTTTAACAGTTTCTCGTCCAGGATACGATCATACGGAAGTGTCTACTGGTCGCACACCTGAGGAATTTGCTCAGACAATCACTGAGATTTTGGACCAACTTGAGATTGAGGACGTCACAGTTATTGCCATATCATCGGCCGGTCCAACAGCTATTGCTTTAGCTGTTAACCATCCATATCGAATCAATAAACTTATCCTGGAAGCTGCCTTAACTACAGCGTGGAACCCTAAAACGAAAAGACAGGCTCGCCTATTTTTTGGACGAGGTGGAAAGGTAATTTGGAAAAGCATCCGCTTGATGTTAAAGGTTTCTCCTAATTTAGCTGTGAAACAGATTATGAGCTCACTAACCACCGATTCCGTTGATGATTATGTAAGTAAACTTTCTTCAAATGACCGCCAATTCATTTATGATTTACTACTTTCTTCACGATCTGGAAAAGGTTTTATGTTAGATATTAATCACAAAGTATTAGATATGAGTCAGATTAAAGTACCCGTTCTTGGTATGTATACTCAGAAAGACAAGAGTGTTGATTATTCAAATGCACTGTCACTTCAATCGAATGTACCTAAGTGTGAGATATACGAAGTTAAGTCAGATAGTCACCTTATATGGATTGGTGAAAATGCTACAAATGTCTGGAAGAAGCGCCTTGAGTTCATAAATAATTAGTAAATGAAGGAGGATAAAATGGACGCCATCAAGATTTCTCATTATAAAAATGAATTCCTGTCATTTTACCAACAGGCAGCCCTTAATTCACGAGAAACGGACAGATTTTCCATTTGGAAAAAATACTATGGTTTCAATCCTTATGTAAAAGAAGATTCAAGCGATCAGTTAGCCAAAGAAATGCTTGAAATGGCCTACCCAAAATACGAAGAAGCATTGCATCGAATTGAAAGCTTTCATCCTAATGAATCTGAAATTTATAACTTATTGTCTTTAATTCGTGAGGAACTATGTGCATTTGAACCCATGCAATTATCCATTGTCTTTTTCGTGGGTGACTTTGAAACCGATCCTTTTATTGAAAAAGAAGTTAACGAGTCCTTCACCCTATATTTTCCAATAGAAATAGAATATACTCCTTCCCTCCTTGCCAATGAATTAGCTAAAGTGATTCACTTGAATCAGTCAAAACTCAATCCTATCTCAATCAAAAATATTGCCCATGTTATCTTCTTAGAGGGGTTAGCCTTACATACCACTCATCAAGTCACCCCTTCCGAATTTAATGACTCAAACCTTTATCCGTGGATGGCTAAGTGTAGACAAGAACCAACACGAATTATGATGAACATTCTTCCGCACCTTCGTAGAACAGATTATAAAGCTATGTATTCATTTACTAAAGGAACAGGAGCTTCAGGTTATATAAACGAAGCTGGATTCGTTGGGTGGGTAGTTACCAAACATTTATTAGAATCCGAATATACATTAGCGGATCTACAAATGGTCGGAGAAGACCAAACTACTTCACTAATTGAGCAAGCTCTTTATCAAGTTATGGAGGAAACTAAATACATCCAGTCTCAAGAATAACTTATTTTAAGCAAAATTTGCTTTTTAATTTTATTCTGTTATAATGAAGTTAATTATTGTTGTTCGATAAGATTCATAACAGAGAAGAAACGTAATAGTGATTCCGTCTTGATTGAATATGATGAGCAAGAATAGTAATACAATGTGGATTTTTAAGATCCACGCAGGAGGAATTTTACATGGTTGAAGGTACAGTTAAATGGTTTAATGCAGAAAAAGGTTTCGGTTTCATCGAAGTTGAAGGTCAAGACGACGTATTCGTTCACTTCTCTGCTATCCAAGAAGAAGGTTTCAAATCCCTTGAAGAAGGGCAAGTTGTAAACTTCGAAATTCAAGAAGGACAACGCGGACCCCAAGCTGCTAACGTTCAAAAAGCGTAAGCAACTTTTATAAAAAAGACTCTCCTTCCGGAGGGTCTTTTTTTTATTACATAAAAGTAATAACGACCGTTCACTTTAAGTTTTTAACAAGTCAAAATAAAATTGTTTTAAAAAGAGTAGCTATTCCACAATTAGTTTGTTATACTACAAATAGTTATTGTTGTTCGGTTACATTCATAACAGAGAAGATAGCGTAATAGTGAATCCGTCTTGATTGAATATGATGAGCAAGAATAGTAATACAATGTGGACTAGATCCACACAGGAGGAATTTTATATGGTTGAAGGTACAGTTAAATGGTTTAATGCAGAAAAAGGTTTCGGTTTCATCGAAGTTGAAGGTCAAGACGACGTATTCGTTCACTTCTCTGCTATCCAAGAAGAAGGTTTCAAATCTCTTGAAGAAGGACAAGTTATAAACTTTGAAATTCAAGAAGGTCAACGTGGACCTCAAGCTGCTAACGTTCAAAAAGCGTAAGCAACTTTTACAAAAAGACTCCCCAATCGGGAGTCTTTTTTATTTACATAAAACAAAGTACAATCATTAACACAGGTTAATCCTTATATTTTTTAATAAAATTTTTAAAAACGGGTATCATAAATTTGAGTGGTTTGTTATACTACTCGTAGTTATTGTTGTTCGGTGAAATTCATAACAAAGAAGATAGCTTTATAGTGATTCCGTTTTGATTGAATATGATGAGCAAGAATAGTAATACAATGTGGATTTTAAGATCCACACAGGAGGAATTTTACATGGTTGAAGGTACAGTTAAATGGTTTAACGCAGAAAAAGGTTTCGGTTTTATCGAAATTGAAGGACAAGACGACGTATTTGTTCACTTTTCCGCTATTCAAGAAGAAGGTTTCAAGTCTCTTGAAGAAGGACAAGTTGTGAACTTCGAAGTAACAGAAGGACAGCGTGGACCTCAAGCTGCTAACGTTCAAAAAGTATAATAAACTTTTTGATAAAAAGGACTTCCCAAGTGGAAGTCCTTTTTATTTTAATTGTAAGACTTTCTGAAGTCAGTAAAATTTTAGCAGGAAATAGTATCAATTACTTATCCAATTTGTTATACTAATAACAGTTATTGTTGTTCGGATACGATTAAAAGAAAGAAGTTGCTAGCTAGTAATTTTCATCTTTATTGTCTGAAGAGCAAGAATAGTAATACATTGTGGCATAAGATCCACGCAGGAGGAATTTTACATGGTTGAAGGTACAGTTAAATGGTTTAACGCAGAAAAAGGTTTCGGTTTCATCGAAGTTCAAGGACAAGACGACGTATTTGTTCACTTCTCCGCTATTCAAGAAGAAGGTTTCAAATCTCTTGAAGAAGGACAAGTTGTAAACTTCGAAATCCAAGAAGGACAACGCGGACCTCAAGCTGCTAATGTTCAAAAAGCATAATATAAAAAAGCTCCCAATTTGGGAGCTTTTTCTTTTGGATTTATTTTGCATCCTGGTCAGTTAAAATTAACGGTCCATCTTTTGTAATCGCAATCGTATGTTCATATTGCGCAGATAACGAACCATCAAGTGTGCGCGCTGTCCAGTTGTTTTCATCCATCTTATTTGCGTAGGTTCCTATATTTATCATTGGTTCAATGGTAACAACCATCCCCTCTTTTAGACGGGCCCCTTTCCCTGCTTCTCCGAAGTGCGGAATATAAGGATCCTCATGGATGGTCTCTCCAATCCCGTGGCCCGTAAAATCACGAACAACCGAATATCCCTCCCCTTCTGCAAACGATTGAATGGCATAACCGAGATCACCAATCCGATTGCCTACTTGTGCCTGCTCGATTGCTTTATATAATGAAGTTTTTGTTACATCTAATAAACGTTCAGCTTCCTCGCTGATTTTTCCAACTGGATGAGTCCAGGCAGAATCTGCCAAAGCGCCATTAAGTCTAACCACCATATCAATGGTTACAATATCTCCTTCTGTCAACTTCTCATGCCTAGGAAATCCGTGACAGATTTCATCATTGACGGATGCGCATGTAGTATACTCATATCCTTGATAACCTTTTTGTTCCCCAGTCGCTCCATGTTTGGCTAAGTATTTTTCAACAAAATTTTCAATTTCCATGGTTGTTACGCCTGGTTTGATAAACTGACTCAGTTCTTTGTGGACATTAGCCAGCAGCTTGCCAGCTTCGTGCATCAGTTCAATTTCACGCTTACTTTTTCTTTTTATCATATTCCGATCCCTCTCCTTACTGTAGCTTACACCTTCTAGTATAATAACGAAAAAATAGGCTTACGACTAGCATGAGGCCTTATATTTCTTTAATGATTTTTGCAGGATTACCTCCCACAAATACATTCGTTGGAACATCCTTGATCACTACTGCACCAGACCCGATAACTGATCCATCTCCAATCGTTACGCCCGGATTGATCACAGCACTTCCACCTATCCAAACATCGTCGCCTATGGTGATCGGTTTTCCAGATTCGAAACCACTTGCTCTCGCCTCTTTGTCCAAAGGGTGTGTTGCTGTATAAATCTGTACGTTTGGTCCTAATAAGACTCTATTTCCTATTGTAATTGGACAAACATCAAGTAATACACAGTTGTAATTAGCAAAAAAATCATCACCTACACTTATATTGTATCCATAATCACATTGAAAAAAAGGTTCTACATAAACTCCTCCCCCAGTTTCTCCGAGCAGGTCATGCAATAATTGTTTCCTATAATGTTCATCAGTCACTTTGGATTGATTATAAGTATGCAAAAGTTGACTCGCTCGCATACGTTCAAAGATAAGTTCTTCATCCTTTGATTGATAAAGTTCTCCTGCTAACATTTTTTCTTTTTCGGTCATAATATTTTCACCCAGCTTTTTTAATTTCTCATTCTCCCTTTACTTTACCATACTGGTTCGCTAACCTTGGAACAATTAGAAGAGAAAGGAATGGTATTATGAACATTATTACGTTGACTGCTGAACATGCTGAAGCTTATCGTGAACTTAGACTTGAAGCATTGTTAGACAATCCTGATGCATTTATTACAACCTATGAACAGGAAAAACAACAACCAAACCCGATAAACTCTACAGCCGAAAATCTTGATTCTAAAGATACTTCTACAGTAGGTCTATTTAATAAAGAGCGATTAGTAGGAGTGGCTACACTAACACAAGAGAAACACCCTAAATTTGCACATAAAGGATCCATACTTGCTCTCTATGTGACATCTTCATTTCGAAATCAAGGGGTAGCAGAGTTACTAATTCAAAAAGTTATCGAAGGGGCTAAAGACTTAGAAATTGAGGTTCTGCATATTGCAGTAGTTACGAATAATACACCCGCTATCCAATTATATGAAAAAATCGGATTCCAGGTGTATGGGACAGAACATCGAGCTATTAAGTTGAAAGATCGATATCTAGATGAGTACTGGATGGAGTTATTTATTTAAAGTTGAAACGAATGCGTGCTTTTAAACGTATTAAAGAAAGCACGTGAAAGGAGAATTCACTTTGATTGAAATTCAAAACGTTACAAAAGAATTCCCAGGAAAAACGGCAGTAAAAGATCTTACCTTAGAAGTTGAAAACGGGAAGATTTTTGGATTTTTAGGTCCTAATGGTGCTGGTAAATCAACAACTATTAAGATGTTAACTGGGATCCTTCCTGTTGAAGAAGGAAGAATCGCTATCAATGGTTTTGACATTTCGAAACACCCTCTTAAAGCTAAACAGCTGATTGGATATGTTCCTGATCGCTCCGATGTGTTTTTACGATTAAAAGGGATTGAATACTTAAATTTTATTGCGGATGTCTATCAAGTTCCTACCAAAGTAAGGAAAGAAAAAATCGAGTATTTGACGAAGAGCTTTGGTATTTATGAGGATTTAAATGATCACATTCTTACCTACTCTCATGGTATGAGACAGAAGATAGTAGTTTCAGGAGTATTGCTTCATGATCCTGAAGTTTGGATATTGGATGAACCATTAACAGGACTAGATCCAAAGTCATCATATACTTTAAAAGAAATGATGCGGGAACACGCTAATAAAGGTAACATTGTTTTCTTCTCTACTCATGTTTTAGAAGTTGTCGAACAGCTTTGTGACGAAGTAGCGATTATTAATAACGGTCATATCGAATTTCGTGGAAACATGACGGATATGAAACAACAATTCAAAGACGACGATAACTTGGAAAAACTATTCCTGGAGCTGACGCAAGATGAGTAAAACGTGGAAATTAATACGGATTATGCTAAAAATGCAATTTTCCCTCGCTCAAAAGAGCACCAGTGAAAAAATGGGCTACTTATTTTTACTCTTATTTGCTATTCCGTTCTCGGTTTTTATCTTTTTTGCTTTAGATGGAATTATTGGTGGGCTTTATGATGTCCTTGCTCCTACAGGCAACGAGAGCTTTATTTTAGGTATCCTACTTATGATGATGTTCGTCCTGTTTGTATTTGTAAGTATCGGTTCGATCTTAAGTTCATTTTATTTTGCAGAGGATATTGAATCATTTATTACTTTACCATTTCAACCTTATCAAATTATGTTAGGAAAATCGGCAACCCCTTTTTTGACCCTATATTTAACGAATACAGCCATATTAGCACCTGCTCTTTTTATTTATGGATTACATAGTGAAGCTGGTATCACATACTATATTTACTCCGTAATTATATGGTTGATCACACCCATTCTCCCTTTTGTACTTACAGCTATTGTCATTATGTATTTGATGCGGTTTCTTAATATTTCTAAAAATAAAGACCGTATGAAGATATTTGCTGGCTTATTTATGTTTATATTTATAATCGGTATAAATATCGTATTTAGACTTAACACGTCATCCACTGAAACAGGGGAAGAGTTTGCTCAGATCATAACCGAACAAAACGCACTAATCGAGATGTTTACTAAGCTATTTCCTCATGCTTATTTAAGCTCAATAAGTTTAACTCAGCCTGATACAACCCTGGGAATTGTTTTTCTTTTGTTAACTGTATTACTAACTATTGCTATATTTTTCATTTACTTAACGGCCGGACAAAAACTTTATTTTAAAGGTGTATTAGGATTATCTGGTGGTTCTAAAAAAGTATTTAATGAAGAAAAAGCTTTAAAGCAAATGAAACAGGGCAATGTTCTATTTATTAGCTGGTTAAAAGAAATGCGGATAATGCTTCGTACCCCTACATTTTTCACACAAATCATTGTTCAATCACTCGTATTCCCCATCTTATTTATTGTGATTGTTGTCTTTGATTCTGGTGGAGGACAGTTTTCGGTTTTAAGTTTAGGTCCTATGATTGAACAAGCAGATGAGAAAAAAGTTATTCTCTCTCTGCTAGGATTTACAGTGTTTGCTCTTGGTATCAACCCTGCTGCTATCTCATCAATCTCACGGGATGGTAAAAACTGGTTTAACCATTTATATATGCCGATCCGGGCTGAGACTGTCATTATGAGTAAAGTCGTTGCCGCTTTTAGTATTAATTTGCTCACTATAATCGTGATCGGTGTAGTAGCTTTCATTTTTGCAAAAATCCCTATTACTATTGGGGGAATTTGGATTGGATTATCACTCATTATTAGTTGGATTACATGTATAGCCGGGACTACACTCGATTTGTATACACCCCATTTAAAGTGGACAGACGAACGAGAAGTTTTCAAAGGCAGGATGATTGGTATTCTTTCCTTAATAATCGAAGTTGTAGTTTTTGGTAGCATCATTCTTCTTTTATGGAACATTAAACTATTTGAAGGCTTGTGGTTAACAAGTATAGTATTATTAGTTGTCTTTACTCTCCTTTCGATTTTAAGTCATGTGATCCTAAAGAAAGTGATTCGTACACACTTTTATTCTATTCTTCAAAAGAAATGAATAAAGGTCAGCCCTCCTTAGGGTATGTAGTTCCGTTTAGGTGGAGAAACAATAAAGTAATTGTTGAAGGCTCGATTCCGAGATCATGGGGTTCGTCACCGTATAAGGGGTAGGGGTGGCTTTGAAACAATTCGCTTTCCTGCGGGGGAACTGGCGAGCTTCCTCGGGCTGCGCCCTGCGGGATCTCGCTTAGCTCCTTCTCCCGCGGGAGTCTCTTTGTTTCAAAGCCACCCCATTCGACATGGAAATGAACGATCCCCCCTCCCCCGGCATAGGAGGATGTGTCTTACCTATGCTATAGAATAGAGCATCACCACCCCGCTCACGTGAAGATGTTTTCGTTCTCCTTACGAAAGCAAGAAGGTCCGGGAAATTGCGAGACTCCTACCTTTAAAAGCGGAGGCGCCTTGGTCAGCGGCGTATGGACTGGACTGAGCTGTCGGAGATAAAGGAAACACGAAGAACATCGTGATTCGATGTTCGCGCTGGAGCTGGATACGCTGATAGGATTGATGAACGGATGTAGCATGTAGCCTTCGTCCTTATAAGGCGTAACCACATGCCCACGGAAAGTGAGTGATTTCCCGGACCTTCAAACGCCACAATGACAATATTCACACAGCACCCCAATTTTCATAAAAAGGGTTCCGTTCCACTCTTCATAGTCATGGGGGATGGGAAATCATATGACTCCTGCGGGTAAGGATAGACTGGCGAGAACCCGCAGAGCTTTAGCTCGAGGAGGCTTGCCGTCTTCCCCGTGGAATGCGATTGGTTTCCCATCCCCCATTCTCTGATGAAAAGACCTCCATTCTTTTATTAAACAATCTGCCTTTAGTTTAACAAGAAAATATACTGTTCTTATGTTGCTAAACATTGTGTGTTTAAGTATGTTATTTTAGATTTTTTCCACGGTATCGGAACTACTTATTCGTACACACTAAAGGCTAGCCCTCTTTAGGGGCTATGACCTTTTATTTGATTTGAACTTTTTTATATTCTTCTATCCAAGGTTCAGGCGATATTTTCACTTTAAAAGTATAGACTCCCCTTATTGTGTGTAAATAGAAAAAACCTAATCGACCAGTTAAGGGACGGTAGGAAGCATCGTGGATTTCTCGAATGTGAAACCTGTCAAACGGGGTTATTACCGCGTCATGATATAAATCAATCGAGGATTCTTCTTCGATATAATGTTGCTGATTATGTTTGATCATCCTTGTCGTCCACACAATCGGCTGTGAATAAATCAATAGGCTTCCTCCCTTCTACTAATAACTAATAGTATTTCCTAAAGGTTATCTATCCTTATGGTTCAAGTCAATGATAGCACCTTTTCCTTTCATTCCTTAAGGGATTGTATTAGGATAATAGAGGTGTTTTTGTAAAAGATAAGATTGACGGAGGAAACAGCATGAGCAATCGCAATAAAGGAATTTTATTATTACTTATTTCAGCTTTTGGATTCTCCATGATGGCTGCTTTTGTTAAGTTATCTGGAGATGTTCCAACAGTTCAAAAAACATTATTTCGCAATGTAGTTTCTGCAGCTATAGCTTTTGGATTCGTAATTTATCATAAAGAGCGCATATTTGGTAAAAAAGAAAACCAAAAACTTCTACTCACAAGGTCAGCATTAGGGACAATAGGAATGGTGCTATTCTTCTACGCTATCGACCATCTCGTCTTATCGGATGCAGATATGCTGAACAAACTTAGTCCGTTTCTCCTTATTATTTTTTCAGCTATTTTTCTAAAGGAAAAGGTTCAACCCTATCAGATAATAGCTATTATTATTGCTTTTATCGGTACTTTATTCATTATTAAACCACAGTTTTCAGTGGATTTGATTCCGTATATGGCTGGTTTTTTCTCGGCAGTTTTTGCTGCAGGAGCGTACACACTCTTAAGGGTGCTAGGTGATAAAGAGAAGTTTTATACGATTGTCTTTTACTTTTCGTTTTTCACAACCGTGTCATTATTACCATTTACGATCGCTTTTTATGAGCCGATGTCTGTTCAACAATGGATTTATTTACTTTCTGCCGGTGCTTTCGCTACAGTCGGACAATTCGGATTAACGATCGCTTATAAGTTTGCACCAGCTCGAGAAATTTCGATATTTTTCTATTCCACTGTAGTATATTCAGCTTTAATTAGTATATTTTTGTTCGGTCAAGTTCCTGACTGGCTTAGTATATTAGGGTATATTACCATCTTCGGTGCCTCTCTTTATATGTTTTTACGCAACAATAAAGAAGCTAAAACATCGCCTAAAAATAGTTGACTTCTATACGTAAGTAGTTCAGTTTTGGTGCACATAATTTTGTAACCCTTAATTGAACTGCTTTTTCATTTAAAATTATTTATAAGGAGGGAAGTGCACGAAAATTGCATAGGTAATTGTTTATATCAAAAGATCAATTGTAATTTATATGATAAAACAAAAAGAGTAGTTATCTGGAATATAGGAATAGAGCTCCAATCACCCCCCCCCATTTCAGATAATATATCTCCTGATATCGCTACTTCCAAATTTGGGCTTTTAACCCTTCCAACTTACCTCTACCATTTGCATGCAAAACTTCTCCTGATCAGCTGTATTTCACAGTAGTAAATGAGTGATATGTCAAAAAAAAGAGTACTGAATTGCTCACAATTCAATACTCCATTTACATATATACTTTTAATTTTTTTACCTCAAAACTTAACTTAATCTAGCCAACAACCACTTCATAATTATTTCCAAGTATCTGTTAAAACTCGAATCCAATTTTCATGTGTTATTTTTTTAAGATCACTCATAGAAAAACCATCTTCCTCCAGTAACTTAATGACCTTTGGAACACCTGTAACATCTTTCATATCATTTGGAAGAGTCGTTCCATCAAAATCAGACCCTAAAGCAACATGCTCCACACCTATTTGATCCGTTATATACCGAATATGGCGGACAATATCATCTAAAGATGTATCCTTATTCATTTTCCCGTCTGGTCGCAGCATGTTCACACTATAAGTCACACCAACTACACCATCTGTATGAGCAATAGCATCAAGCTGTTTATCTGTAAGATTTCTAGATATTGGACAAAGAGTATGAGCATTTGAATGAGTCGCTACAATCGGTGCATTAGAATATTCTACTACATCCCAGAATCCTTTTTCATTTAAATGAGAGGTATCTAACATAATGCCTAGCTCATTACACTTTTCCACAAGCTCCTTACCAGCTAGCGTAAGACCTGGGCCAATATCAGGAGTGGATGGATAACGATAGGGTACACCTTGAGCAAATGCATTAGGCCTACTCCAAACGAGTCCAAGAGAGCGCAATCCTTGATTATAAAAATCCACAAGATTTTTTATATCTGGGTCAATTACCTCTGCTCCTTCAAAGTGAAGAATCGCAGCCATTTGCTTATTTTCTAGCGCCTTTTTTAAGTCAGGAATATTTTTCACCACAGAAAAGCAACCTTTGGAATCCGCTTCGATTTGATAAAGGAGTTGCATCATTTCATTTGTGACCTTATAACAAGCTTCTGGATTAGCCGCTTCTGGAAGAGGTATGTCATATCCATCTTCTGTTAGGTAGTGTTCAGGTTTAGGAACAGATAGACTAGCATTCGGAGGAGGAAATATAGCAAAAAATCCGCCACTGAATCCTCCCTTTTTTGCTCTTGGGTAATCGATATGTCCAATGGAAGATTCTTCAAAAAAGGAACGTCCTTTTCCTGAATCTTTCATGTGAAAATTCAATAATGTATCATTATGTCCATCCAATATTGGGTAAGTCAAATAATCCTCTCCTTTACATTCGACTCTTTTTTAACTTCTCTAATATCTGTTCATATTCCTTCTCCAATTGTTCTAAATCTTCATTTACGATAGGCAGTGGAACTGTGTTACCAGAATTCTAGAACCCTCATCGGTGCTAACGACAGGTTTATTCTATTCATATTCCCACTCTTTCCAGCTACCTGCAACCATTTCAATTGGATATTTTAATTTCTTTCTAATAAAAACTTCAACCAAGAGTGGTAGAAAAAATATTAGTACATTATATTCTCATGATAATAAATATGCTAATGCTTTCTTTACCCACACACATTCACTTAGCTAAAGGTGACTCAGATAAGTTTTGGGAACTTTCTCCCATTGGATATTTTATTCAGTTAATATCACTGACTAATATTATTTTGCCCATCTGTCATCGCTAATAAAAGGTGTTCCTCAAGAAATTGGCACCTGACAACTAAGCCAACTCGATCCTCTTTATGGAAGTTCTATCACTATAATTATTTCTCTCATTTCATCATGTATATTCATTGCACGGATCCGTAACATAAAAAATCTTCCCTTTTCGCCCAGAGAAGATTAATCAGACTTATTTCATTTAATGATAATAACAACAAATCCAGTGAGTTAAAGCAGTAAAATTCATGGGAAGGCAAGCTAATCCTATGTCTTGTAAACGAGTTTATTGATGAATAACAACTCGTATAAAACCAGGATTTATTACATTATTGCATTATGCTTAGCCCTTCTCTTTTAACTTCCTTTACTATATGATGAATTTATAATATTTGTAAATTTTTAGAAAGGAGGAATTTTCAGTGATACCCATGAAACTACAAGCTGGAGATGAATTACGAGTGATTTCACCAGCAGAAAGTATGACACTGATTAATGATGATACAAGAAATTTAGCGATAAAACGATTGGAAGAGATGGGACTTATAGTTTCATTCAGTACATACGCATATGAAGATCGTCCATCGATTGCTCAGCGGGTATCCGACATACATGAGGCTTTTCTGGACCCAAATGTTAAAATTATTTTAACAACTATTGGCGGCTATAATAGCAACCAATTACTTAGCTATATTGACTATGATTTAATATCGAAAAAACCGAAAATATTCTGCGGTTTTTCAGATATTACAGCTCTAGCTAATGCCATTTACAAAAAAACAGGTCTGGTTACCTACTCAGGTCCACACTTTTCCACTTTGGGAATGAAAAAAGGCATCAGTTATACCGTTGAACATTTTAAAAACACTTTTTTCAATGATGTTCCATTCACTATTCAAACTTCAGACCTCTGGAGTGATGACGCCTGGTTCCTTGATCAGGAGAAACGTATTTTTCATAATCATGATGGATATGAGATCATTAACGAAGGGCACGCGGTCGGAACAAGTATAGGGGGGAATTTATGTACTCTTAACTTACTGCAAGGTACAGAGTTTATGCCACCTCTTGAAAGTGCTATCTTATTGTTAGAAGATGACCTGCTTTCAAACGTACAAACATTCGACCGTGATTTACAGTCATTAATTCATCAACCTGGTTTTGCCAATGTCAAAGGACTGATCATAGGAAGATTTCAAGAAGCATCAAATGTAAGCTTAGATTCTCTTAAAGAGGTCATTCAGACTAAAGACACTTTAACATCAATTCCAGTAATAGCCAAAGCAAGTTTTGGACATACAACCCCTCAATTCACCTTTCCAATCGGGGGAAAAGTCCAACTATCTGCGAGTAACCACCATGTATCTGTACGCTTAATTGAATTTTAGCTCTCAGGCTGGTCTCATTGAGGTTCAGCCTGACTATTCTTGAATTAGATCGTACAACTTATATATTTTTCCATTTTCGATGGTAGAGGATTGATCTAATACGTCCATTAATACCTTTGCAACATTTTCAGGAGTTCGGAGTTTTCCCTCCTCTTTCATCTCCTTAAACTTATAAACATCTGCAAAAGCCGACTCGTTTGTTGAACGAATTTCCTCCTGCATATCCGTATCAACAACTCCTGGACTATAAGCAATGACCTTATGATCATTACCTGCCTGTTCTTGTTCAAGAGCTATAGTTTGTGTGAACCGATTAATTGCCGCCTTACCTGCACCGTACACACTCCAACCATGCACCGACCGCTCAGCAGCCCCTGATGTAATGTTTATAATTCTTGCTTTGACTTGTTGTTCATTGGCCTCTTTTAAAAGTCGATTGATGAAAAGCATCGGAGTTGTAACATTTACCTGCAAATGTTTATAAACAAGGTTAGCATCAAGGTCGCCTACGGTTTGAATTGGTTCAATAACTCCTGCATTATTTACTAAATACACAAATTCTGCGTCACTTTGGAAAGCTACATACATTACTTTATCAATTCCTTGTGCCAGATCATCTGTGTCACTAAAATCACATTTTATGTGCGAATAATTCGCTTCTTTTTTTTGAGCGAATTTTTCTAGTTCTTGATTATATGTTCTCGACACCCCGATTACATGTATTCCTTTTTCTAAAAACTTTTGAGCAATAGCTTCTCCTAATCCTCTTGAATCTCCTGTAACAATTGCATATTTCATGGATTGTCCTCCTTTTAAGATACTTTATTATTTCCCTACTTTGAACAGTTAAAAACATTTGTCAACTTTATAACTTTACAATCATTTTACCAACATATATGATAAATAAAGAATTCTTCTCATGAAGGAGACAGCTATGAAATTTTTTTACTTATTTATTATATACGCAGTGGGGCTAGTGGTTTCAAGTCTTGGGCTTGCTCTTATCATCCAGTCTGGACTCGGTGTTGGGCCTGGGGATAGTGTAGCCGTTGGAATTTCAATGCATACCCCTATTACAGTAGGAAACGTTTTTATTATCGCCTTCGTTATTTTGCTTCTAATAAATGCAAAACTTGAACACAAAAGACCTCAGTTTGAATCACTCCTACCAATCATTATCCGTGGACGTACACTTGATATTTTCCTGTATGGAATGTTAGCTGATGTTAATTTTGAAGCTTGGTATGCTCAGTGGGGGATTTTCTTCCTTGGCTTGCTAGCGACCGCTATAGGAATCGCTATATACTTGCGCACACCATTTCCAAGAATTCCACTTGACCATTTTATGATGATCGTAAATGATCGAACTAATCAATCTAAAAGTATAGTTAGAATCTTCACAGAATCTGGGATGGCTCTTGTTGGCTTTTTATTAGGTGCTCCGGTAGGGATTGGAACTCTTGTCGTTGCTTTAAGCTTAGGTCCCCTTATTCAATGGTCTTACCAATTTTCTAGACCTATCGCGCAAATGTGGAATAAATCTGCTAGTAAAAAGTAAAGCGTGAGTCCTTTAAATAGGTAAGTAGTTCAGTTGGAGTACAGCTTTTGAAAAACACTCCGGTCCCCTGTAGATCGAATCGAGATCATCTATGGTGACTCTCATCATAACGCTCCGTTCATCTGAACAAAAGTAAGGGGGTTGTAATTAAAATTAATAAATCTCAGTTCAGTGAACTGAGATTTTCTTCTATTTATTTTCAACTGCTTATTCAACTAAAGCCCCAGATTGTTTAATAAAAGAATGGCGGTTCCGTTGCTTTTCATCGGAGCATGGAGGATGGGAAACCACTTGCTTTCCGTGGGGCTGTGTAATTATTGCCATTGAAATGTTCCACTTAGGACAACAAATTAACCTGTAATGTAAATTTGGAAATGGTTTTACAAGGTTAGGCATACACGCCAATTAAGCTCCTAGCTATACCACGCTAATTATCAAAGTAGTTCAATAGATATAACAAATACCTCATATTTTCACAGAAACGGTAGAGCGGCACGATTCCGATAGAAACATACGGCAAGCGACTCCTTCCCCACCGCCTCTTTCTCCACATAATCATCTCGGAATCGAGTTTCAACAATTCTGCCCTTATGTGGAAGACAGCTTCGAGACATTCCGCTGGCTTCCGTTACAAAGGGTGGCGTTGACGTGAGCAGAACCTTCATACGTGAGAATCGTGTGTGGGGGGATGCTCTATTCTATAGCATAGGTAAGACACATTCTCCTATGCCGAGGGGTTCGTTCATTTCCATGTCGAATGGGGTGGCTTTGAAACGACGAGACTCCCGCGGGAGAAGGAGCTAAGCGAGATCCCGCAGGGCGCAGCCCGAGGAAGCTCGCCCGTTCCCCCGCAGGAAAGCGAGTTGTCAAAGCCGCCCCTACCTCTATACGGTAGCGAACCCGCATGATCTCGGAATGAGCCTTCCTCCATAATGAAAATAGAGGATAAACATGCCGTTATAACAATAGCTACGTGCCTACTTCTTAGAATCGTAGATGTTCAGTCCCTCTTATTCATGGCAAGGTGGTCGGGGAAATGACGAGACTCCTGTGGGATTAAGAGGACATGGTGAGCCCCCGCAGGACGAAGTCCAAGGAGGCTCACCGTACGCCCACGGAAAGCGAGTTATTTCCCCGACCACCTTCTCCTCCTACCGATGACGGAACAGCCACACAATCATCTCGGAATCGAGTCTTCAACAATCCTGCTGGGTTTAAGTGCATTTCTTCACAATCTCTGTATTTATTTTAACATAAATATTCAGAATACCTTGTAAAATCAAGCGAAAATAAAATAACTTTCAATACTGAATCCGCTATCCAAAACTACAATAAAAGAGGTATGCGAATTCAATTACGAATTTGCATACCATTAAGGTTATGATTTTAACTTTTGTAATCTGAAACTGAACTACTTGTTTAAATGGGGCTCGTATTTTTTATCGACTAAGCTTCGCGGGAAGATTCTGGCCTAGCTTTATAAACAGGCACCCCTATTTTGTCTTTCTTTATAAGGAACTGCATCCCCAATAGGATAACAAAAGCCGTCACCCCTACAATATCGCTCATCGTACTTGGATAAATTAGCGATAATCCACCGAGAACAGCCGGAATCCTTTCATACCACTCCACTTTGCGATACCAATAACCAACAAGCCCTGCGCCTATAGCTATCATTCCGGAAATGGCTGTTATAAGAATCCATGAAAGTTCAATAATACTAACATCGATCATCAAGAGTTGATTCTCTAACACAAACATATAGGGAATGATAAAGGCTGCAATGGCAAGCTTAGCCGCATTCAGCCCGGTTCGGATTGGTTCGGAACCGGCAACACCTGAAGCTGCAAATGCAGCAAGCGCAACCGGCGGCGTAATATCTGCTATTATTCCAAAATAGAATACGAATAAGTGGGCAGCGAGATCATGTACACCTAACAAAATAACAGCAGGTGCTGCTATTGTTGAAGTAATAACATAGTTTGCCGTCGTTGGCGAACCCATCCCAAGAATAATCGCAGCTATCATGGTAAAGAACAAAGTAAGTAGGATTTGACCGTTAGCTATTGTTACTAAACTATTTGCTAATTTCAATCCAAGTCCCGTCTTCGTTACAACACCTACAATAATACCGGCAGCAGCTGTTGCAGCTACCACTCCAAGTGCAGTTCGAGCACCATCTACTAAAGCTTCTATTGTTTCTACAAAGTTACCATCAAATAAATAACTAACAACAATGGTCACCATAGTAGCTCCTATAAGCGCAAAAGCTAAATCAAATCCTCCAGTAAGTGCGCCATAAACGGCAAAACCAATAAAACCAATTCCGAATGCTGCAATATAAATTTTACGGAATTTTTCTTCCCTCAGTAATCCAACTAAAATAGTTGTTAATATACCATACAACGCAGCGCGAAGAACGCTGATCCCGCTACTAAGGAAAAAGATGATAGCTACAATCGGAAGAAGCAAATAAAGCTTTTTAAACACTTCTTTACGGTCAGGCATTTCTTCGTCGCTTAAACCACTTAAACCTGTTCTTTTGGCTTCAAAATGAGTCATGATCCATATTCCAGTAAAATATAAAACGGCTGGTATTAATGCTGCTTTTGCAATTGTCCAATAATCAATTCCAATGAACTCAATCATTAAAAATGCTGCAGCTCCCATAATAGGAGGCATAAGTTGTCCACCTGTAGAGGCAGCCGCCTCTACCCCCCCAGCAAATTCTTTACGATAACCTAGTTTTTTCATCATAGGTATTGTGAAAGCACCTGATGTTACTACGTTAGCAACGGAACTTCCACTAATTGTCCCTTGCAAAGCACTCGAAAAAATTGCTACTTTCGCTGGACCACCTGTCCGTTTCCCTGCAAGAGTAACAGCTAAGTCATTGAAATATTGGCCAACTCCAGTCTTCACTAGAAAAGCACCAAAAAGCAAGAATAAGAAGATGAATGTAGATGATACAGCAATAGGAGTTCCTAATATTCCTTCTGTTGTAAAGAACATCGATTGTACGAGGTTATCAATATCAACACCCCTGTGTAACAGGAACCCTGGCATTTGTCTTCCCCAATATGCGTACACTAAAAACGCAACCGCAATCACTGTGATTGGGATACCTACTGCTCGTCGAGTAGCTTCTAAGACAAGAAGTACTGCAAGGGAACCTACATAAAAATCAAGAGTTGTTAGGGAGCCTGCACTAGAAACAATCGCTTCATAAAAGAATATCCAGTATGTTCCTACAACAATACTTAAAAGTGCGAGAACGAGGTCATACCAGGCAATTTTTCCTTTAGAACGATTTTTCTTACTAGCAGGGAATAGTAAAAATATTAAAACTAACCCAAAACCTACGTGTACCGATCGAAGGATTTGGGCAGGGAGAGGATAAATGGTAGAAGAATATAATTGGAATAAAGAAAAAGAGAGTAACCCTATAAATGCAACTTTCGCCAACCAACCCGTTAATTCACGTTTTCCTGAATCAGGATCATATTTTTCCATGATCTCTTTTTGTTTATCTGTCGATACTGAATTATTTTCCTCACTCATCAAAGGTCACTCCTCTCATCAACTCCAAATTTGAAACATGATCAGCTTCAATATTTATAACAGAACCAGCTCCTACGTAATCCTTTAATAAATAGGAACGATCTTTGTATATGATTGTGTGATTAGCTCTAACTTGACCAACAGATAAGCTAATCGATTCATGAAACCCTTGTAAGTCTGTAATGTAGTATTTCCCATCCTTCATTTCAAACGTTTCTCCTTCTGATCCATTAGAAGGCATTCCAATAGCTGTATCTTCATAAGTCAATTGTACCGGATATAAGCGTTCATTTTTCACTTCATACTCTTCTATCACATCAGACAAATGAACAGAGTGAGTGAATTTTAAATCAAAGTGCTCTCCTTCTTTGATAGGCATATAAACATTTTTTCCTTGCCGATCTAACTTTTCAAAAGAAACAACAGATTGGTAAGGAAAAAACATCCAAAGAGAAGTCATTCCCAAGCCTGCAATCCCTATAATGATGGATCTCCCAATAGCTTTCATCCTATCCGTCCTATACTAGGTAAGTAAATATTTTGTTAAAAATAAAAATGTTTCAGTAACTATATTACAAGAGAAAGGACTGCTCCCAGTTTTCTACCACTCAAATTATAGTAAGTGTGATAAAAACTGGGACAGTCCCGTAGACTCAAATTATTTTTTCATCCATTATTCACTAATCCCATTTTCATCAAAATATTTCTGTGCACCTGGATGAAGATCAACACCTACTCCATCAAGGGCGCTTTCTGCACTAATCAGTTCACCTTTAGCGTGAGAAATTTGGTCTGTATTTTCAAAAATAGCTTTTGTCATTTCATAAACTAAGTCTTCACTAAGATCACTATGAGCGACAAGCATAGCTTGAACAGCTACGGTCGATACAGATTCTTCTAAACCATATGTTCCTTCTGGAATTTCGTCCTCAGAGTAGTAACTATACTGATCCATCAATTCCTGTGCCTTTTCAGTTGAAATGTTAACGATAGTAACGTCTGAAGTTGCGGCTAGACTCTCAACTGCTCCAGTCGGAGTACCTGAAGTAATAAAAGCCGCGTCGATCGTTCCATCTTGAATCCCAGTAGTAGAGTCTCCAAAATCAAGATCACGAGCTTGAATATCTTCATTGATATCTAAACCATGTACTTCTAGAATGTTATCGGCATTTGCGTTTGTTCCTGAACCAGGAGCACCCACAGATACAGTCTTACCTTCTAAATCCTCTACCGTTTCGATTCCACTGTCTTGAGTAGCAACAATTTGAATGGTTTCGGGATAAAGTGTTCCAATTGCACCGAAGTCTTCGTTTGGTTCTTCAAACATCACTTCACCACCAGCTGCATAAGCAGCAATGTCTGTTTGCGTAAATGCAATTTCTCCATCACCTTCACTAATGGCGTTCATATTTTCTACAGATGCACCAGTAGATGTCGCATTTGCTTCAACGTTATCTAGATTATCATTGATAACTTGTGCAAAGGTACCTCCTAAAGGATAATAGGTTCCTTCTGTTCCACCTGTAAGTACTTGAATAAATTGTTCTCCTTCTTCATCTCCGCCTCCAGCGTCGCCTTCAGAATCATCGCCACTTCCTCCTCCGTCAGATGCTCCACCGCCACAAGCGAATAGAACTAAGGAAAGCAAGAACAGCATGGAAATAGTTAATAGCCCCTTCTTATTAAACAAATAAATTCCTCCCCTTAAAATTTTTTATAACAACATCTGAGTTTCAAACGTTTCTCAATATGTACCATTCGAAACTCAAATGATTGTCCAAAAAGGTAACGAATACCACATAAATACAACATCTTCATTTTACATGAAATATTCACCATTTAATATAAATTTTTACAAATATATGCATTAAAATAAAATTTTGAGAGACAATACCTTGAAGTAATCTTAATTTTCTGTCATGAAAATGTCAAGAAATAACAAAGGATATACATTAGCTTAAGTAGTTCCGTTTCGGTGGAGAAACATACGAATTAGTAGACCAAATCGCATATGATTTTCTCTCTTATTTTTCCCTGATATCAATAATTACACAGCCCCACGATTTTCACGTATGAGGCTTCTGCTCACGTGAAGATGTTTCCGTTCTCCTCACGAAAGCAAGAAGGTCCGGGAAATCGCAAGACTCCTGTGGGATGAACATGATCGGTGAGATCCCGCAAGGCGTAGCCTCAGGAAGCTCTCACCACATGCCCACGGAAAGCGAGTGATTTCCCGGACCTTCTAACGCCATCCTTAGTAACGGAAACCACCGAAATGTCTCGAAGTTGAGTCTTCCACAATCTGGGGCTTTAGTTTAATCAGGAAATAGAAACAAGAACGCTTGGGCATTAAAAATCCAAGCGTTCTTGTTTGTTATTTGTACTGTTATTTATGGTGCTAAACATAGTGGGTTTTAGTATGTTTAGCACCTGTTATTTTAGATGTTCTCCACAGTATCGGAACTACTTAACATTAACTGTATACCTTTGTGGCACTTTCCTTTATTTCAATTCCAAATTTGTAATTCCTCGTGCTTCCAACTCTTTTCCAAGTTCTTCTTCAATTTGAAGACGACGCTCCATCATTTCGTTGGATAATGGCGTACTCAGTTCCCCATACTCTTGCTTTAATCGCTTTTCAGATAGTTTTTCAATCAACATATCCCAGAAGCTAAATTCTTCATATTCATCAACATAATTTTCAAATAATTGCTTTTCATAGTCCTTTTGCAAATCATGGATGTCAAAGGCTTCTTGATAACTAACCTTGTCTTCAAGACCAGCATCCTTATATTTGGCAAGAACCAGCTCTCTAATCTCTTCAAAGTCTTCATCCAACTCTAATTTTGTAGAGTTAACCATCCACGTTCCTAAGAATACAGTTTCCACCAGTGTTTGATACTGCTTTTCATTCATCTCTAGGTGTACCTTCTTCATGATAACCCTCCTGCATGTAATATATGCAGGGCTATTATAGCATAATTATTATAGGGTTCCTATCTTCATACTACTTAGCAAAGATAGAGGTTGCTTCACTAATTTTAGCATCTTCTTCATATTTCTCCTGGAGTTTTTGGGTAATTACTCCTGCCTTACCATTGCTCACAGTTTTTCCATCTACTACAGTGATCGGCATAACCTCGGCTGTGCTACTTGACAGAAATAGTTCGTCAGCATATTGAATATCTTCTACACGGAAAGCTTCTTCAATAAATGGAATACTCTCTTCTTGGCAAAACTTTTTAACCCGCAATCGGACACATCCATGCAAAATATTTTTCTTGGCTGGGTGAGTATACACTTTTCCATCACGGACTAAATAAGCATTAGAGGAACTACACTCTGTAACTTCGCCATCTTTGTGTAAAATAGCTTCGAAACACCCTGCCTCGCTAGCCTCTTGCTTTGCGATCACATTTGGCAGTAAATTTAAGCTTTTAATGTAGCACCAGTCCCAACGAACATCTGCCTGAGTGATCGCAGAGACCCCACCACGCATCATTTCCAATTTTCTCGGTAAGTCTTGCACGTAAGCGTACAAGTTAGCCTCAATATTTTGTGGAAAAGCATGATCTCTTGGTGCAGATCCTCTTGTTATTTGCAGATAAACTTTTGCATCAGTAGTAATATTATTTTTCTTTAATAATTCATCTAAATGGCTATACACTTCTTTTTTAGTAAAAGGAATAGTGATTTTCACCGCTTCTGCTGAACGGAACAGTCTTTCTACATGCTCATCGATTAAATAGTATTCACCTTTATATACTCGGATGACTTCATATATACCGTCACCAAATTGTAACCCTCTTTCTTCAAACGGATACTTCAAGTCATCTTTATGCACAAAGTTAGTTTGAGTTAAAACATATTCATAAACACTCATTCTAAATGCCTCCAAGCTAATTTCTATTTAACGAATAGTTTATCAAAAAAACTAAACCTAGTCGCTTAAATATTGAAATCTTCTGAATATAATATGATTTACCTAAAATTGGTCACCTAATGTAGGTGACCAATTCCAGGTGAACCTTTATAAATATTTTTTCTGAACTTTTTTCCCACTAAAATTAAAAACTACATTACGATCTTCTACAATTGTTTCCATATGGACAGGTCGTCCCCACATTTGGTAAATATAAGGGAGCGTTTTCTCTAAATAAGTTAAATCCAATTCTACATCTTCATAGTGATGCTTCAAATAAAGTTCTCCATTTTTCATATAATCACCGTCTTCTACTGTTATATATGGAAAACCTCCATTTACTCTCATCGTCACGAGTTGATCACGTATAGCGTCATTTTCTTTATCGGTAATTTTATATTTTTGCCCTTGTTTTTGAAATAGGTAAAGGTCTTCTTCTCTAATTAATTTATTTGTTAAATAGTTACGTACAAAACTTTGATCTGATTCTATTTCACGAACCTCAAACATCTTTTCCCTTCCTGACCCTGGACTTATTCCATGTCGAATCATTTCTTCTGTAGGATTATCATAACGCCTTTCAATATCTTCAAAAATCTTCAACCCTAAATAGTAAGGATTTAATTGTGTTTTAGAAGGCTGTACTACACTTGCATTCAATTTTGCAAAATCTACAACCTCTCCACTCGTTAAATCCATCTCCCTTAAAATTCGAGCGTGCCAGTAAGAAGCCCAACCCTCATTCATGATTTTCGTTTCAAGCTGTGGCCAAAAATAAAGCATTTCTTCACGCATCATTGTCATAATATCGCGCTGCCATTCCTCTAAATCACGACTGAATTGCTCTATAAATAATAGCAAATCTTTTTCTGGTTGTGGTGGGAATTTTTTACTTTTCTTAATGATTTCATCTGGAGACTCTCCGATTTTCCATATATCATCATAGGGCGTGCGTCGTTTCGGTGCTGGACTTTCACTTGGCAGAGCTTGCTCGGCTTGCCACGAAAGTCTCGGTCGCACAAGGGAAGGATCAATATGTTCTTGAATAGCTAAGACTGCATCCAAGAATGATTCAACCTCTTGCTTACCATGTTTCTTCTCATAACTAGTTATACGTTCGGAAGTCGCTGCCATGCTTTCGACCATATCCCGCTTTGTATTTTGGAATCGGGCATTATTTTTAAAAAAGTCACAATGGGCTAACACGTGTGCAACAATTAATTTATTTTGAATCAAACTATTCGAATTTAATAGGAAAGCGTAGCAGGGATTTGAATTAATAACTAACTCATATATTTTACTTAGTCCTAAATCATACTGCAGTTTCATCTTATAATATTGCTTCCCAAAACTCCAATGAGAAAAACGTGTTGGCATACCATAAGCACCAAAAGTATAAATAATATCATCAGGGCAAATTTCATAATGCATCGGATAAAAATCCAGACCAAATCCATCAGCAATTTCAGTTATTTCCCGGATAGCTCGCTCTAATTTTTCCTGTTCTTCTACTTTCAAGATACGATGCCCCCTCCTTAGATATCCATAGTTATCTATATGAGGGAAAGCAAATTAAATGAACATGATCGGATATTTTTCAGAATAAGATACAATTTTTTCTTTATACAAAAACCAGGGCTCTCTTTGTGAGAAACCCTGGTTTTTAAAATTAAGCGTTCGCATCTGGGAATACACGGTCGACCATCTCACCAAATTCTCGGAAGAAACCTTGGACGGGTTCACCTTCATCAACGTCATTTACATAATTATTCGTTAAATCTACAAAATCTGGGTTGGTTGAAATATAAACATTGTCTATATCCTGATCTGTATCCTTAACGATCTTAGTAATTTGATCTTCAACCTCACCAGATACGTCTTCTGCATCTCCATTTTGATTATTTAACTCTGCAGCCACATACGCGTTATTACGAGTTTTTAAAACGTAGGCATTTTCTACATTCTTTACATCTTTGCTAATACGTTCTGCGGCTTTATCAGCAACATCATAATTTGTATTGTGTTGCATTCCACGATCATTATCGCCTTGCTTGTTCATATTCGCTTCATTATTATCCTGATCTGTTGTTCGTTCAAATTGAGTATTTTCTACTCCATTATTATTTCCATTTCCTTCTTCTTGACCAGTTTCTTGTTCTGCTTGACAAGCAACAAGTGAAAAACTAGCCAGTAAACCAATTGTAAATACTTTTAATTTCATCTTGATCATCCCTCCTTCCAAGCTTACTCGTAGTATGTGTAAGGAACAATGAAATATGCGATCAACTATGTATTTGAAATAAACAAAAAAAGCCTTCTTTAAATAAGAAGGCTTGGAAAATATTCTAAAAAGGAAGCAACCACCAAATATGTAATACAACCATGTATAACAATAAGATTGAATGAAAAAATAAAAAAAAGGCGGGAACTAACTTGAAAATGTTCGTTAAATTATGGTAACTCCTTTGCATAAAGACAAAGCTTGCAATTATGAAACCATAAAAAATGGCAAACCATAAATTAAAATTGTTCATCGATTCTTCTATTCCAATTTCATACCCTACACCAAAAACGATCCATGGTATGGTATAGGCAATAATTGAAATACACAACCACCTATTGTCATTTTTTATATAAATAAAAGTTATAATAGCAAATATTAAGGTAATAAAACCAATGATTTCTGTCATAACCACTAGAGCATTTTGTCCTCTTGTGATCAAGCTTATAAGCAGAAATAAACCAAAAGTTAGTATACCTCCTAAGTTAATCCAAATCCACTGTTTTTCACTCATGTAACAATTTCTCCTTCCATTTTTCCTAACGGTTATCTCACGTCATATAAAATTTATTCACTTTTTGTTAGATGTCGATATTTCCATTAATGTGAGGAACTCTCTGTTTCATTGTTACCCTTCCAGGAGATAATAAAAACACTCCTTTCTTTGAAGGAAGTGATTGTAATGTATTCAGACGATTACGAGAAAGCTTTACACTTTATGATATGGGGGCAATGGGATGACTTGCTTGTTCTTATGGTGAGAACACGTGATCACTTTTTGTCAAAAAAAATTGAAACCTTTCTCCATGCTTATCATTATCCAAATCATGAAGCTGTCCTATATGTATCACACGAAAACTTATTACACTATATAGACCATGCTCAAGCTACGACGCATGATAAACTATATGTATAAATGTGCCACCCTAAATGGGTGGCCACTTTTTTTATGTTCTTTCTGGTTTATATTCTGTATTAACTTTATAATGTAAGTCAAATAAATCACTTCTGCGATCGCGCAGTTGTCTAACTGTACCAGATTTCCTTTGTCTTCTTAGAATTTCTAGATCCACATCCCCTACAACAACTGTTTCCACATTAGCATTGCATTCTCCAACGATACCATCTCTAGCGAATTCAAAGTCAGATGGAGTAAAGATACCTGACTGAGCGTATTGAATGTCCATATTCTCGACTTGAGTCATATTTCCTACCGTACCCGCAATAACAGTATATACTTGGTTTTCAACTGCTCTTGCTTGGGCACAATAGCGTACGCGTAAATAACCTTGGCGATCATCTGTGCAAAACGGTACAAATATGATATTTGCCCCTAGGTCAACAGCATAACGGGCAAGTTCAGGAAATTGAATGTCGTAACAAATTTGTATAGCTATTTTTCCACAATCCGTATCAAACACTTTGACAGCATCCCCAGGTTGGATTCCCCACCACGTACGTTCATTGGGTGTAACATGAATTTTATACTGCTTTTCAATCGTACCGTCTCGTCTAAATAAATAAGAGATATTGTAAATTTGTTCATCTTCTTCTACAAAGTGGGATCCTCCAATAATATTCACATTATATTTCACCGCTAAGTGTGTGAACATTTCAATGTAGTCTTCCGTATAATCCGATAACCGCCGCACAGCTTTAGAAGGTACCTTTTCTTCTAAAAAAGACATTAGTTGAGTAGTGAAAATTTCAGGGAATACAGCAAAATCAGCTCCATAATCAGCTGCAACATCTACATAATATTCACACTGACGACTAAATTCCTCAAAAGAATTAATGTTTTTCATCATATATTGAATCACCATAATCCGAACAGGATGACTCGTCTTAAAATGGCGTTTCGTACGGGTTCGGTAGTCGATATTATTCCATTCCATTAACGTAGCGTACTTGGACGACATTTCATCATCAGGTAAGTAATTAGGATTAATTCGCATTACTGTGAACCCATTAATTATCTGGAACGTAAGTACAGGATCATATATATTTTGATTGCGTACCTCCTCTACATACTCTCTTGGTGACAAATCACTTTCGTATTTATGATAATTAGGAATTCGACCACCAATGATGATGCTTTTTAAATTATATTCACGGGCTAACTCCTTTCTGGCTTCATACAAACGACGGCCTATTTTCATTCTTCGAAACTTCGGATGAACCATGACTTCAATACCGTATAAATTATAACCCTCAGGGTCGTGATTCGTTATATACCCTTTATCAGTTATGTCATCCCATGTATGCTTATCATCATATTCATCAAAATTAACAATCAAACTCGAACAGCTTCCAATTATATTTCCATCAAATTCTACGACAAATTGCCCTTCTGGAAAATACCTCAAATGACTTTGTAGATGCTCCCGTTCCCATGGTTCCATATCCGGGAAGCAAATTTTTTGTAACTCAAATAACTGATCTATATCTCCATCCTGAGTGTTTCGAACGATCATTTTTTTCTCAAACTGAGATAAATCAAGCTTAGACATCACATGATTCCTTTCTTTCATAGTCTTATTAAACCTTTAACTTTTAACGAAATTTGCGTACATACCACCTAATCGCATGATTCCATTTACTATTAAATAGTTTATCACGCCAGTATAAGTCAGCGGTCTGAGAAAGCACATTATTTCTAGCCGGGTATGGATGAATGACGTTCGATAAAGTTTGAAATTTTTTATTAAGGGATTGAAGTGTACCTACTTCCTGCATCCATTCCCCTGCTCCTACACCAAATGCATGAGCTCCAACAATTTTTCCATTGCTTTTGGTCATAACCTTAACTATACCGCTTGTATTTCTCTCAGCTATAAAACGATCTGAATCCTCAAGTAGTGTTTTAAATGTTAACAGTTCGTGACCATATTTAGCCTTAGCTTCTAGTTCAGTTAAGCCTAAATGGTAAATTTCAGGCGAAGTATAGATAACCCAGGGTACTTGCTCGTAAGATACTTTACTAGGCAATCCAAAGACAGCATTTGAAACGACTGTTTTACCTTCCATTCCTGCAACATGGGTGAACGGCATCGATCCATTACAGTCTCCAACTGCATAAATATGTTTCTTATTCGTTCGTAAATGATGATCAACTTGAATAGTACCTTCCTTTGTATCAACACCAGCATTTCCGAGTTGCAAACTTTTGATATTCGCTCTTCTCCCTGTGGCAACTAACAACTGACTCGCTTCTATTGTCCCCTTATGATTTCCTTCTGTAAAATGAACGCACACTTGATTTCCCGCTAACTCTACTTGGTTAACCTGCGTCCTTGTCATAACCGTCAAATCCTCAGATAATATGTTTTGAGCCATCTTGGCAATTTCAGTATCCTCATTAGATAAAATATGGTCAGACTTTTCAAGAATTGTTACCTTAACCCCTAAGTGTGCCATCGCCTGTGAGAGCTCAACACCAACTATACCTCCTCCAATTACAACAAGAGAGCTTGGTCTCTCTTTTAAGTTGAAAATCGACTCATTCGTAAGGTATGGAACCGTATCTAGGCCATCAATACTAGGTAAAGTAGGAGAGGAACCTGTTGCGATAACAATTCGCTTAGCAGTAATAAATTCCTGACCAACTTGTAAGGTGTGTTCATCCTCAAATCTTGCTGTATGTTGATAAATGTCGATTCCCATATCAATAAATCTCTGTTTAGAATCATGACTTTGAATATCATCTATAGCTTCCGAGACACATTTCATTGCATTTTTAAAAATATAATTATACTGCTCCTCTGTTAATCCTGCTTGTTGAGCGGTAACGTTTACTTCCCCTGCTGCTTGAATAAGAGCTTTTGAAGGAATACAACCGTAATGCAAACAATCCCCACCAACTTCAGATTGTTGCTCGATCAACGCTACTGAGGAACCAAAGCTAGCTGCCCCTGCTGCCACCGTGAGACCACCAGCCCCTCCACCTATAACGGCTAACTGGTAATCATAGTTCATGAAAATCCTCACTTTCATATATTTGATTATAGCTTTCAGAGAATTTCTCCATTCGTTTCCGATTAACTCCAAAGTCCGAATAGCCGATTCGAGATGACGACCGAAAATGCAAAAGTCCCGTTTCTTCGTTTAAATAGAACTCCACATCATCTTTAAATTTCATTACCTTCGATTTGAAAATCACATATAAGTAATTATCTGTTTCTTCAATAATTTCACATCTTTCCATTTGATGAATTAATGACCGTATCGTTTTCTTTGTCTTAGTTAAGGATCTTAGTAAAGGAAGAGGTTCCATACTTTTATCATAATCCTCTGTACTCGTGGAAACGCAATTCGGCGATTTCGGGCACGGTGCTAATTGCCCATCTTTAATCCCTAAGTATATTTCCGTCATTGACTATTCCCCCTCTAGTTCTATTTTATATGTATTCACTATTTACGTCACAAAAAAACACTTCCTTATCATGGAAGTGTGATATATTACAATTACTTATCTCTATTATTGTGTTTATTGTTTTTTCCTGGTTTACCTTTTCCTTGGTTTCCTTTGTCTTGCTTTTGATCAGAAGGATGACTATGTTTGTTAGTAGGATGATCTTTATTCTTATTTTGATTAGAACGATTTTTTGCTTTTTCTTCCTTTGCTTTCTTTGCTTTTTCCGAGTTTTGTGAAGAATGATCATTAGACTTTTCGGAGTTCGATGAGCTATTATTCGAGGAATTCCCTTGCCCCTTATTTTGATTGTCGGACTTCCCCTTATTTTGATTGTCGGACTTCCCCTTGTTTGGTTTTCCGTTAGCGCCAGGTGGAACTAAATTATTATTACCACTTGAGGAATTTCCACGTTCAAATTTTTGTTGGGGCGTCATCTCCGAATTATTTAATGGGGATTTAAAAGATTCTTCTGGTATTTCATCTTCCATTTTACCATCGTCGGTTGAGGTCTCATTCTCATTGTAAAATGACTGTATAATAGCTTTGTCTTCATCTCCAATAGAGCCAATCTCTTCCTCTGCATCGACCAAACTAGTTTGGTCAACATCTTTTATAGATTCTGAAATTAACTCATTCACTGAAATTTTCCCTTGTTCAGCTTTTTCTTGAACTCCCTTAGGTACATCGTAGGCTGCTAGTAAAAGATCGTCCGTCTCTTTCTTTAAAAAGGCCTCAATTTCCTCCGAAAAATCTAAGCTATTTTTATTAATATAACTTACCCCGATCAAAACCTCTTGCTCACTATTCATATAGCCCTTATCCTTGCTAAACGTAATCATATCAAGAGCAATCTCTGAAACAGGTTTTTTCTCCCAGGCTTTCATACTCGCGACCATTTCTTCTGCTTCTTTATTAAGCGGATTCATGCTCAGAACTTTCATATCATCGTTAACTTTCAGCTCAACGCTTGGATTTATATCAACATTGACAAAAGCAAAGGCTTTATTATCTTCATGCCAAAAATACGCAGGAAACAAAGTTAATAATAAAGCTATTGAAACAGCTGCTATTTTCGTTCTGTGCAGCAAAAATGTTTGTTTCATGACTGATTTTGACTCGTGTAAAGGTTGAAAATGAACTTCCATACCAATTTCCGCTCGTTTTAGGCGTTTTGCTTTGTGAAAGGAACCATCATTCATCATGACAATGGTACAATTTTTGCTCTGCTCCATTACAATACCTTTCCTCACATACCCACCCCCTTCAAATATTCTTTTAGGTAAACATAATCCCCTGCAAGAATAAGTACCATGGCAATGATAAACTTACGATTACGCTCCAAAGTTTTCTTACTAACATCGACTTTTTGAATTAAGTCCTTCATAGGTAAACGTCCCTTTTCGAGAACTTGTCCTCGTAAATTCGTGTCAGCATAAACAATTCGAGCCACTTGAATAGCCGATTCCCTAGCATCTACATGCTTAGGTGAAGTTTCCGTCAATTCTTCAAAAGTTAAATTATACTTTTGAAGCTGTTTTTGAAACTCGAGAATTTCTTCTTTTCGATACCAAGATTCAGTTTCAAGAACAAAACGATCTTTAGCTGCTTTAACCTCAGAAGGATTCTCCATTTGTTCATCATCTACATAGTCCTCGTCCAGAGAAACCACCTTTGGTCTTTTCTGTTCATTGCGAATATAATCAATAACTTTTCGCTTTATGACAAGTTTTGCAAATGATAAGAATGAGCTTCCTTTATCACAGGAGTAAGCATGAATAGCTTCATTAAAAGCTAGTAAACCAATACTAAACTCATCGTCCCTGGCAGGGTCAATATATCTTTTGCACACTTCAGAAACACTTTTGGCGATAAAAGGTTGATACTGTTTAAGCATTTCATTTTTAGCTTCATCGTCTCCCTCTTTAGCCGCTGCTACTTTGTCATCGAGGGAGGTGTCTTTATGTTGCAACAGACGTTTCATCAACCTTCATCGCCTCCAGCCATTAATATATTTTCGTTACAGTTATTTATTATTTGGGTGTATTTTCAAAAAAATTTCATTTAGATTACATTTGTGTATCAACCACATGAAACTGAAGTGCTATTTCCAAACATATTATTGTAGGTATGTTTTTGGTATTGTAGTGAGCATGACTATAATACTGAATATTCTACTATAATTCCACCACATGGCATTTACATTTTGTTAAATAATCATTTCAAAAATAAGGCCTTATGACTTATGGATTTATTTTAAGCAGATTATTATTTAACTAATAAATCATGAACAGTTCTTTATACCTATTAATATTTGCACATTCCTCTACACGCTATGTTTAGAGGGGCCATTATTTATAATCATAATAATAATCAATCGGTACCGCCAAACCAACTCTTCCATGCTCATCTCTATGTGAAGTTGCAAAAACAACCGCTATAACTTCCCCTTTTTCGTTAATAACAGGGCTACCTGAATTCCCACGATAAATTGGAGCATCAAGCATAAGAACAGGCTGATCCCAACCTTCCAATGAGGTGTAATCAAGGATATTTCCTTGATTAGCAATCCCAGTAAAACTTAGGGGATTGCCTACAAAAGTGAAGTTTTCGCCAACAGTAAAGGTTGTTTGATCAGCAAGTTCAAGATGAGGCAATCCTTCTCCTTCAATCTTTAATACAGCTAAATCAATCGCAGGGAATACGTCAACTACCTCAGCCTGGTGCAAACCTGAGTTGGGAAAGACAACAGAAATTCTTTTCTTTCCTTCGATCACATGGTGGTTCGTTATAATTGTTCCATCTCCTTGAATAGAAAAACCTGTTCCTTTACTTTGTCCGGCTTCAACAACGACAACTGATTCCTTATAATCTTTAATTTCTTCATCTGTGGATAGCTTAGCTGATGTAACTAAGAAATCAATCGCTGGAATGGAAAAAGTATTTGGCAATACTGCAACGATATTAGCAACCATCATAAAAGCAATTAAATAAAAAATCCACTTGGGGAATGGACGCTTTCTCTTTGAATTCTGATTTTCCTTTCGGGAACGATCGAGTGCTTTTCGTTTTTCAATCTCAACAAGCTCATTCATTTCTTCTTCGTCTATATCTTCATATAAATCTTGATCAATAATATCTTTACTTTTATCCTCATCATCTTGTTTACGCATTAGATCTACACCTCGTGAACTTATAGAATAGAAAATATGTTTAAAGGCAGACTGCTCCATAACATCTTTTTCATTTGGCAAATTTAATGGAGCAGGTCACATCTAAATTAAGCGTGATTACTTGTTACATAATTTTACCACGTTGATTTCTTGCTAAGTCATTTCATCTAGTATAAATGTACAGCATCAAAAGTAACACTTGGAAAGGAGGATAACCGCCTCTACCATTATAGATAATATCCCTTCTCCTGCAAAAGTGTATCATAATCTTGAGTGGTTTTTTCGTTGAATAGGATTGGAACCTATTGCTTTAAAGATTGAATCGCCATTTCCCGGGAAATTTTTTCATCATTCATGTTACATTCGACAAATTATACTAGAAAACGCACAGGAATTTTGTGACTATGTATTTCTTTACAAAAAGCATACGTAGGGGACGTATGCTTTCACAAACAAACCTCAGGATTATTAGTTTTCGGTAAACCATCTCATTCACCGATAAAGATTAGTAAAACAAGCACAGAAACAATTATTAGAATGAAAGTAATGGACAACGGCCGAGAAACGTTAGCTTTTTGAACTTCTCTCCATTGAACAGGACGAATCCCACTAACTGAAAAAATAATAACCGCGGCAAGTAAAATAGACATAATATTAGCAGTCACTAGTAAAAAAGATCCGTACGCTAATTCCCAATTACCATCTCCAATAGACATACCTACCGCAACAGAAGGCGGTAACAAAGCAACTGCTACCATAACACCAACGAGATTCCCTGATAAACGGTTAAGAAAGGCAAGAGCACCAGCTGCACCTGAAGCTATTCCTAGAATGATATCAATAAATTCAATCTTTGTACGGCTTAAATATTGATCAGTGGTTAACTCTAATTGAGTAAAAAAGGCAAATAAGATGGAAATAACAATAACAACTCCGACACCCAATAAAGATGTGGCCACTGCTTTAGTCAGCAATTTGTAATCTCCTAATATAGATGAAAATGCCACTGCAATAACAGGGCCGATCATAGGAGCAATAACCATTGCCCCTATCACTACTGCTTCACTGTCTTTTAGAAATCCCACCGTAGCAACAAAGGCTGATAATACAATTAATAACGAGTAATTCAACGTAATTTTACTATTTTTTTCTACAGATGATAACAATTCTTGTCGACTTGCCCTCCGCAACTTTGCTTCATCATCTTCATCCTCTTCTTTGTCTTCATCTTCTTTCACTGTTTCCTTCGAAAAATAGGCACGAACAGGAATTAGTAATGTTTCAAACCCTTCAACGTTACTAGAGACACCTTCTAGGTCGTTTAATACATCCTCAACGTGATTTGTATGCAGTAATATCCTAAATTGTGTCCTCCCATCTGATTCTTTTGTAACCCAAAAGGACTTATAGTCATAAGAGGTCATTTGACCTTGAAACTTTTCTAGGTGTGATGCCGGAACATGGACTTCAATTAACTGCAAACTCATGCCTTCACCTCTTTACCCATTTTTTAAAAAGCTAACGTTCTTTTTTATTAGTTTTATTAATAAAATACCCATTTTTTCAGATACTAACGATATGAATAATTTAAATAGCAACTAGGTCATAAGAGTATAAAGGAGTTCGAAAATGCCAAATGAAAGATTAACGACAAGTGAAATTGGATTAATTTGGACTCAATATATGCAAAGTAGTATGAGTGTACAAATCCTTCTATATTTTTCAGAAAAAGTAGAAGATTCTAATATAAAAGAGATAATAGATCAAGCTCTGAAAATTAATGAAGGTTTAACAACAAATATGAGGGAATTATTTCAGACAGAAGAATTACCTGTACCTATAGGATTCGATGAGCATGATGTGAATCGGGAAGCCCCTAGGTTATTTTCTGATTCATTTATGTTAATGTTTGTTGAAACCTTAGCAAAAACTGGATTATTAATTCATGGGACTACACTAGCTGGAACAGTACGAAAGGATGTTCGTACTTTATTATCTAATACCCTTTCAGAAACATCCAACTTGTTTAATAACTGTATCGATACTTCCCTAGACAAGGGTGTATATATTAAAGCCCCACATATTGAAGTTCAAGACAAAGTGGAATATATTCAAAGTAAAAAATACTTAAGTCCATTTTTCAAACGTTCTCTAAATACAGTAGAAATGATTCATCTATTTGAGAATATAAAAACAAATATGTTAGGAGAGTTAATTTGTACAGGTTTTGCCCAAACAACTAACTCTACTGATATTAAAAAATACATGAATAGAGGTAAAGAGATCTCAAGTAAGCACATCCAAACGTTTACCACGATTTTCAAGGAATCTGATATTAATACACCAATGGGATCTGATGCTTATGTAACCAATTCAGAGATTGCTCCATACTCTGATAAGCTGGTCGTTTATCTTATGAGTGTATTAAGTGCGACTGGCCAAGGAAATTATTCAACATCTTCTACAGCAAGCTTACGATATGACTTAGTACTAACGTATCAAAGACTTTCTGTAGAGATCGCTTTATTTGCAAAAGATGGCTTAGACTTAATGATCAAAAATGGCTGGTTAGAAGAATCTCCACAAGCCATCGACCGTAGACAAAATAGAAAGATTAATAACTCGATATGAAGCATCGACAATTAGAAATTTTACTATGGAGCATAGCGTTTCCAGGTTTTGGTCAGTTATTAAATCATCATTTTATAAAAGGGCTTGTTTTCATCTTGTTTGAAGTAATTATCAACATGAACAGTCTATTTAACACTGCGATCAAACTTAGCTTTACTGGAGAAATTCAGGAAGCTGTAGAAGTTACTAATTATCAATGGTTAATGTTTTATCCATGTCTTTATGTTTTTGCCATCTGGGACGCTTATAAAAACTCTCAAATAAACCCGCCTCCCTATGCCTTTTTGCCCTTTGTATTTTCTGCTTATTTTATAACCGTGGGTTTAATTTACTCTCCCCATTTTAAATTATTTGGAATTTTACTAGGTCCCATATGGTTACCGATATTGTCTATTATCCCTGGGATTATTGTTGGATTCGGGATAAGATGGATTATCCTATCTGTCTCAGAGAAGCAGTCTAATCCATCTTAAAAGGACTGATGGGAATTTAAATATCCAGCCAGTCCTTTTTGTATTTATCTTTTTAATTCGTTATTCCGGTCTCTACTATTTTCACGTCAAAATTTACACTTATTTGAGCTTCAGGATATATCTCTTCCCAGTTGTCCATATCAAACTCTTTACTTCTTCTATTTAATACAGTTCCGAACCCCAATGGATCTACGTTCTCTTCTTGAAACTTTTTGATTAATTGTGAGCTTTCTTTCTCAAATAGTTCTATATAAGCCTGCTCTAATTCTTTCACAAAAGAAGATGACTCTTTCTTCTTTTGTTTCAAATCTTCCATTTCAGATATACTCCCTTGTAAATTAACTTGTACCATTAGCTTTGGATTATTACCATTTTCTTCAATACTGTAACTTACATTTGAACGAATATGATTCATATAGATACTGCCGCCTTCGTAATTCAGCTTCTGTTCCCCCCTCGTTGTACTTTCTCTAATCACTTTAAAGAAAAGGGTTTTATCAAAAGGAACATTAAATACTAATTTTCCTCCTTTGAAGAAGGAAATACCATCGATTCGTATATTGCCATTTTCTTTCTTTAAAATAGGAAGGTACCCATCCATTCCCTTTGCATGATACGCATATAGGAATCTGTGCAAATTAACTTGCGGTATGTTTTTATAATAGTTATTCTCGATCAAACCATTTAAGTATTTAGCAGTCGTTTCGTCCTCACTATACTCACCCTCAATCAATTCCTGAGTATCACCCTTGACAACCCCGAGATAAATACCTCTCCCAATTCGTGCATCGCGGCTTAAAATATCCAAAAAGTCTGTTATGTTATTTTTTGCTAACTCTTCACCAAAGAGAACGACTTCCAACTTACCTATAGACAAAGGTTTAGAAGACTCCCCTTCCAACTTCATACTTAAATTCTTAGGCGAATCAGCTGTCGTATTTAAATATAATTCGGTTGCAGAACTTTCTTCTGTACGACCGTATTGAGGAATAGCTACTGTCCCTTTAAATTCTCCGTCCTTTATATAATCATATCCCATGATGTGGACGATCGCTCTATCCTCAATACTATAACTTGGCATACATCCTGCTATAAATACAACCGAACATAGAAATAATCGACTTACCCATTTATATAACATTTCAATTCCTCACTTTTTTTAATATCTTTGTTAAGATAAATAGAATGGGAATATAAAGCAATACATATAAACCAATTTTCTCCGTGGTTACATTCAGTTGTTCTATTAATTGGCGGTCATTTAACAGTAGAGTAGCTATATAAAGAAAACCGCAAAATACCCAAGCAGTATACTTCTGTTTAAATTTAAATAACCGCTTCGGTATTCGACTTGCCGCCCAAAGACCTAAGCAAATATTAGGGATGACCGCATATACCCACAACGCAATTCCTATGTACTCAAAGCGTTCAAAAAATGGAAATTCAACTATTTTCCACGTGGATATGGTAGCCCAGGTGACTTGTTGAAGCTGCTCCTCACTATAATATATAAAAGCTACTAATAGACTTGCTAAATAAACTAAAATAACATAAAAAACACCAAAGTGAGCCCACTTTTTTGAAGCTTTAGGGTCTTTTATAAATGGGTAAAATACTAATAGTAGCTCAAATCCTAGAAAACTGAGAACAGACTGTCTAGCTGATACAAGCAGCTCCGGAATCGAATGATTAATGACAGGATATAAAGATGTGACAAAACCTTCTTGAATAGGAAAGATTTTAAATGCTAATAACGGAATAGTTAAGATTACACTAATTAAACATAGGCCTGTAATTAAACGAAAACCACCAGTAAGCATATAATAAATCAGCAAAATAAAAACGAGTGTAAAAATACTTAGTTGCAATCTGGGGAAGATCCATATTTGGACTACTTCTATAAACGTTCTTAGTACAGTTAAACTTAATAACAGAAAGTAGAAACTAGAAACGATACTAAGAAAACCTCCGAAATACTTACCAAAAATGTTACGATGAACGGCTACAATATCTCCGCCACCATCTTCTAAAATATGATAAACCATCCATAATAAGATATGAATGGCTCCACCTGCGATTAAAATTGAAATCCAAGAATCAAACCCCGCACTTTGTGCAACATACTTTTGAAAACCAAGAATGCCCACTCCAATTTGCATTGATACGATGATAAAAAATACAAAAGTTGGAGTAATTAAGAAATTTTCAGAAATTCTTACTTCACTAATACTTTCTTTAAATTTACTCATCTATATCTCTCTTCTCGTTGGCGTCTTTATAGTTTAAACGGGTTGAATGGACAGGACGAGTTTGTAAAGGTCTCTTAACTTGTTTACTAAATGGAAAGCGAATAAAAGCGTCTTTAAAATCCACAAATCTAAATGGATACAATGGGGCAAAGAAAGGTCTTCCTATCGATTCTAACTTGATAAGATGTCCAATAAAAAAGAGCATACAAAAGGTAATACCTACTAATCCCCACACTTGTGCACCAATAATAAAGGGAAAACGAATAATTCGAATGGTATTACCAATCTGATAGACTGGTGTCGTAAACGAAGCTAATGCAGCTAATGCAACAATAATTAGTAACACATTACTTGTCAGCCCTGCATCAACCGCTGCGGTACCAATTACAATTCCCCCAACAATACCTATTGTTTGACCGATTTTTGTAGGAAGTCTTGCCCCAGCTTCACGGAGCAATTCAATAGTTAATTCTAAAACAATCACTTCTAAGATCGGTGGGAAAGGTATATCCGCGCGTGAGGATATAATGGTTGACATTAACTCTTCAGGTATCATCTCATGATGATGCGTTAATACGGCAACATATATAGCTGTACTTAAAACTGAAAATATGACGGCCAATACCCGGATTAATCGAAAGACACTTGCTAAATGCCATGGTAGGAAGTAATCGTCAGATGCGGAAAAGAATTCAACAATAGTTGTCGGACATGTCAAAGCATGTGGTGAACCATCAACTAAAATTGATATTTTCCCTTCTGCTAAAACTTCCACTACACGGTCAGGTCTTTCTGTATCTAAAAATTGAGGAAAGGGAGAATTTGAATTATCAGCAATCATCTGAGATATATATGAACTATCAATCATTTGATCATAATCAATTTCTTCCAACCTTTGAATCACAGTGTTTATATTTTCTTGATCGGCAATACCCTCTATATAAACTACATTTACACGGGTTTTTGTAAGTTCACCTATTATAACTTCCTTCAACGTAAATTCGGGGATCTTTAACCTTTTCCTCAAAAGGTTTATATTTGTGTCGATAGATTCCACGAAAGCCTCTTTGGGGCCAACTACACTAAATTCCACTTCTGGAATAGAAATTTTTCGTCCTTCTAAATTAGCTGTAGGTATGACTAGAACATTTCGGTTGTTACCATTTATCTGAATGCAGGTATCTCCTTGCATCATCTTTTCTCTGACTACAGTAGGATCCGTCGTTATATCTATATTATCTATTGATAATTTAGATCTTATTTCTTCTAGAGAGAAAAAGGAGTTTTTCTTTAGAACAGGTAGAATGGATTGATTCAATAATTTAGAGTCACTCACTGTTTTAATATAAGAAATTGTACAATTAGTAGCACCATAATTCTCATGAACGACAAAGTCCCTGGATTTACTGAGCAAAGTATACAATTCTTCCAACGTGATATCAGAGTCGTTTATTTTTGGGGGTGATATTTGTTGTTGTTCTTTATTTTTTCTCCATTTCCACATAAGCGAACTCCTTAGCTAAACAATCCATAAGTTGATAACAATTATTCTTCACATTATGGTTATAATGTATACTCTTTTTGTTCAGAATAATGGTGAACGAAATAGGAGTGTGACCGTCATTTAAAATGAAACAGTTTCTGCTAAAATAACTGACACACTTTACTGGAAATTATTATCCCCATTTTATAGTGAATTGCAGCCTCTAATAACAAAACATTTGTTAATCATTGTCCTGATTTATACGGTGGTTTCCGTTACAAAGGATGGCGTTAGAAGGTCCGGGAAATCACTCGCTTTCCGTGGGCATGTGGTGAGCTTCCTCAGGCTACGCCTTGCGGGATCTCACCGATCATGTTCATCCCACTGGAGTCTCGTAATTTCCCGGACCTTCTTGCCTATCGCTTAAAGATTCGGATTATTCAATAAAAGAATCATGGTTCCGTTGCTTTTCATCGGAGCATGGGGGATGGGTAGGCATACACAACAGGTAATCTTCCTAACCTTCATATAAACACGCTATCACACCCGTTTTTAACTTATCTAATGGTTCAATCTGTGATGGCCATATCCCCTGATCTGTATTAGGCTTCAATTGGCGTTATATCAGATATCTCATGCTTTAACAGGGACGGTAGAACGGCACGATTTCGATAGAAACATACGGCAAGGGGCTGTGGGGAAGGGGGAGACTCCTGTGGGATACGCGGGTTAGATGAGACCCCGGAAGGCGCCAGCGAGGCCACTGAAAAACTCCGGTAAATTTTAAGAAAAGCAAATCCCTAAAAATTCCATCCCCACTTTCGGTTTATAAATTAGGGGTAAATTGGACTTAATACTCCACTATTACTAGAAAAACAACGTGATTTTGGGATAGTGTTTTTCCAAAAAGTTCATTATTAATAGAAAAGGACTTTTTCAGTGGCCTCGCGCCAGCCTGAGGAGGCTCAGCGCACGCCCACGGAAAGCGACTCCTTCCCCACCGCCCCTTCTCCACATAATCATCTCGGAATCGAGTCTTCAACAATCCTGCTAAGTTAGCGCAACAAGCACAACTTCGTCAATGTGCATAACTATTCGTATGTATACACTTTTCGCGAGCATCGATATTGTTAAAAATATAAGGGCAGTCCTTAACTGGAAAAAAGTGTTGTATTTTAATAAGCAAAAACTGTGTCAACTCTTTCAAGCGGTCACAAGGAGGAAGATCTGATGAATTTTGTCATAGCGTATATCTCTCCATTACTTTTAATTGCTTTGTTTTTTATAACCTTATTTTTTTTAATGGATGGGGTCGCAAAGTTCCTTTTATTTACTTATATCGTAGTTGTAATGATCCTACCTTTCCTGCTTTTTTACCTTGAAGAAGTAAGAGCTAAGAAAAAGGTTATAGAACGACAGGATGATTAAACCGTCTTATTCATTAAGGAGTACCGTTTCCTATCACAAATCCGGAATACCACTATAAATTGCAGCTTAATTTATATCACTACTTCCATCGTATTTGTAGTGGGGTTTGTCGCTAAAATAAAGAAACCTCAGTTCAGTGAACTGAGGTTTCTTTATTTTACGATCTTCCCATAGATGAAGTGTGCAACACCCTTCAAGCAGATGGTGGAACATTAATTGTGGGTTTAGGATGAAAAATTAAAATGATCTGGATGAGTTCCTACACGATTATTTTTATCAAGTCCATTAACCTGTTCCATCTCCTCAAGTGTTAATTCAAAATCAAAAAGATCAGCGTTTTCTTGTTGTCTATCTTTATGAGATGACTTTGGAATTGTAACGATACCGTGTTGCAATTCCCATTTCAAAATAATTTGAGCTGAAGTTTTCCCGTATTTATCAGCTAATTGCTTAAGAACCGGATCATCCAAGTATCGACCTCGTCCAAGTGGAGACCAGGCCTCTAATTGTATTTCGCGTTGCTGACAATAATCGAGAAGATCTTCTTGATATAGTTCTGGGTGAAATTCTACCTGATTGACCATTGGACGAATCTCTGCATCTTTTAACAGTTCTTCAAGATGGTGCTCCATAAAATTACTCACACCAATAGCTCTTACTTTTCCATCTTGATAAAGCTTTTCAAGAGCCTTCCACGATTGTTTGAATTTATTAGGAACAGGCCAATGAATCAAGTAAAGATCAACATAATCCATTTCTAACTTCTGTAAGCTACGCGTAAAAGCTTCCAATGTCTCCTCATATCCCTGCTCATCATTCCAAACCTTTGTCGTAATGAATAATTCATCCCGTGCCACTCCACTTTCTTGAACCGCTTTACCAACACCTTCTTCATTTTCATAAAAAGAAGCCGTATCTATATGACGATAACCAATATCAAGTGCAGATTTCACCGTTTGGTAGACTTCTTCTCCTTCTTCCACTTTATATACACCTAGTCCAATTTGCGGCATTTTCAATCCATTTTGCAGTGTAACTGTATCTATTAAGCTCATAAATCATCTAACCTCCTTGTTTATTCTTTCACCTTTAATCTATGGTAAATCTTACTTCAGCTGGAGTCAAAACCGTTACCCTTCCCATTCATGGGAATGTAGTCAATGTTAGAACTAATAACCCTTCTGTTGTTATCCTTCTCTCGGTGTTAATAGAATGGAAATCTGCGAGACTCTAGCGAAAAAACGGGATTGCGAGATCCAGCAGTGAGTGACCAAACAGGGAAACTCGGCCGATCCGTCAAGCGAGCAAAGATTCCTAGGCAATCAACAACAGCAGCCTTATTTCTACCGGTGACTTTTATCTTCCAGAAACTTTGGCAATCGACTTTCAATTAACACAAAGGATAGGACTCGTAATAAAATAGGATATAAAGCAAGAAACCCTAATAAATCTCCAATGACACCCAAAGTACCCGTCGTTAACATCCAAACTGCTAACACTAACATGAGGAATACATTCACTAAGCCTGCCCGACCATTTATAGGCTTCCACGTTCCAGCGATCGTTTTCGTATCTTCTTCTACTAACTCAAAACAACGATAATGAAAAGGACGAATCCTGAACCAATTAGAAGCTGTAACAAGTTCATCCCGATCACGAATTTCTTTAAAACAATAGCGACATACCTTTGTACCCATGGTATCTACCTCAGACCTTCATTTAATTTTATAACCAAATTTTCAACATTCTCTTTCCTTCTATTATACCGTAATTCAACATGATTGCGTTTACTAAATGGCTTTGCTAAACGTTAATGTTGATAGTTACACCAATTCAATAAAGGCATTGACAATTTCTCAGCTGCCACGTCGATTAAATGGTAGAATCCGGATATATTCCAACGGCTTTTCTTTGATTTAGTGTCACAAAACTCAGGATGAAAGTGTTGCTAAAGGAGGTTTACATAAAATAGCCTTATTTTTTCAACTTAACGTGGTTAAATTGCCCTCCATATGGTATGGGATCGGAGGAAACGGGGAGACTCCGAGGGAAACATGGACATATTGAGACCCCATGAGGCTCATCGTATACTCCGAATAGCGCGACTTTTTGCCCGGTCTACTCCTTCTACTTCTTAGATAAGTGGCTTAACGCAATAAAATAAGCAACGCACTTAATAAAGAAGTCCCATACTTTTTGTAACAAAAATCAACAATAAGATTTAACACAGCCTACTAAATAAAGTAATCCTACACAAGGATTGCCTTTGATAGATTATCTTTCAGCTTGTTGAATAAGCTGAATGACCTTGTCTTTCGTTTTTTTATTTTCGTATTTTTCCATATTTCGAAGAAGGTCAGGATGCTTTTCCATTAAAAGCTTAAATTCTCTTAACAGACTATCGGAATTCAACTCTTCTTCTTCTAGCTTAAGAGCGTAGCCTTGTTTTACAAAAGAATCCGCATTTAATATTTGATCTCCCCGACTCGCTTGACGAGATAATGGGATAAGCAACATTGGCTTTCTGAGAGCTAAGAATTCAAAAATAGCATTAGAACCAGCTCTTGAAATAATATAATCACAAGCTGCAAATAAATCCTTTAATTCTTCATTTACATATTCAAACTGGCTATATCCCTTACGATTGATTGACCCATCCTTATGACCTTTTCCACAAATGTGTACGATTTGAACTTCGTGTAAAAGTTCATCCAAGTTTTCTCGTATAGACTCATTTATCTTCTTGGAACCCGTACTACCACCCATCACGAGAACAACTGGCTTCGACTTTGTGAAATCACATAATCTTAGGCCTCGATGGCGGTTCCCTTCAAACAATTCTTCTCTTACAATAGCTCCTATATATTCCCCTTTCGCTTCCGGCAAATACTTCACTGTTTCTGGGAAAGTAGCCAATACTTTTTGTGCAAAGGGAAAGGAAAGTTTATTGGCGAGCCCCGGAGTATAGTCTGATTCATGAATAATTGCTGGAACCTTTTTAAGTTTTGCCGCTGCTACAACAGGAACTGATACGAATCCTCCTTTTGAGAAAATGACTTGAGGCTTTCGTTTGCCAATAATACGTAAAGATTGGTAGAGCCCCTTCGCCACTTTGAAAGGGTCTTTAAAATTCTCTTTCGAAACATAGCGCCTTAATTTCCCAGTAGAAATACCATGATACGTAACTCCTTCGAGTGACTGAATCAAAACTTTCTCAATTCCTTCATATGAACCTATATAATCAACTTCATAGCCTTGTTTTTGAAATTCGGGAATCAGAGCAAGATTGACAATTACATGACCTGCTGTCCCGCCTCCGGTAAATAAAATACGTTTCTGGCTCAATCTTCAACGTCCTTTCTTCTATACCTGCTGTTAGGTTACAACACACATCTGTGCTATAATCCTCGTGTCCTAATGGAATTGTATCAAAAAGGAGAACATTTATGTACGAAACAAATACATTACGCGAAAAATTAAAATTATTCACGGTAATCTTAGTTCCTATTTTAATCACTCAATTAGGAATGTATGCTATGAACTTCTTTGACACCATTATGTCTGGACAAGCAGGTCCTGATGAACTTGCAGGAGTAGCAATAGGTTCAAATATTTGGTTACCAGTTTTCACTGGACTCAATGGGATTATGATGGCTATTTCGCCGATCGTTGCCCAGCTAAAAGGAGCGGGAAGAGAAAAAGAAATTCCTGAATCAGTTAAACAAGGAGTGTATTTAGCTGTTGTCCTTGCCATAATTATAGGAGGAATTGGACTTTTCTTATTAGACCCCATCCTCTCACTATTCAATATAGATGATCAAGTAAGTTATGTGGCAAAATACTATTTAATAACTCTAGGGTTAGGTATCATTCCTTTATTTGTATTTAATATCTTACGTTCTTTTATTGATGCACTTGGACAAACCAAGATATCTATGGGCATTATTCTACTCACACTACCTACGAACATTTTATTCAATTATGTGTTAATCTTTGGTAAATGGGGATTGCCTGCTTTAGGTGGGATAGGTGCTGGACTAGCCTCCGCTTTAACGTATTGGGTGGCATTTGGTATTATCTTAGCTGTTATACATAAAACACATCCTCTTCGTTTATATGGAATTTTCTCTAAATGGATCAGACCATCCTTTAAAAGTTGGTATGAGCAATTAACCATTGGTGTTCCCATTGGGTTTGCGATATTCTTTGAAACTAGTATTTTTTCGGCTGTCACGTTCTTTATGACAGCGTATGATACTTATACCATTGCAGCCCACCAAGCAGCGATTAACTTTGCTTCGTTATTATATATGATGCCATTGAGTATCGCTTTCACCCTTACTATTACAGTCGGATTTGAAGTTGGTGCTAAGCGATTTATTGATGCGAGAACATACTCCTATATAGGAATTATCATGGCTGTTGGAATGTCGGTATTAGCTGGAGCTATTCTTTACATTTTTGATGAATCAGTTGCTAGCTTATATAGTTCCAATGAACAGGTCATTGAATTAACGACAAGTTTCATCTTTTTTGCGATTTTCTTCCAATTATCTGATGGGTTTGGGGCTCCTCTTCAAGGTATTCTTCGCGGATATAAAGATGTGAACATCACTTTGCTGATGGCCTTTATTTCTTATTGGTTGATAGGTTTACCAAGCGGTTATATATTGGCAAACTATACGTCTCTCGGGCCTTTCGGTTACTGGATGAGTTTAATAATCGGTTTAACTGCTGGTGCGATTACCTTATTAATCCGTATGCTTCATCTTCAGCGTAAAAATATAAGAAAATACAATTATGAGAATTGAAAAAAGATCGCGAAAATTGTAATGGGTTCCGTTACCTATTGCAAACAAAGAAAATGCATCCTACAAGCCTAACAAATTGTTAATTTTGTTAGGCTTTTTGGTTGATTATAAAAGCATTAAGCCACGTTTTTGAAGTGAATTTGTTTTGTGAATTTAAAGGTACATAACTTTGTGTCCCCAATGCATTTTGTTACACATTTTTCACTATAAGTTAACCGTCAGTTGCTCAAACGATGCATAAACGTTTGCCGACATCAGTAGGAGGAGAAGGTGGTCCGGGAAATAGCTTGCTTCAAAGGACCCCTCTACAGAACCATGATTATGTTTTGTACGTTTACTACTGATAACTGCATTTTAATGAAATAAGCTTAAACTTCGCCCCGTAAATTTCAATATTAACATTTATCATAATCAATTTTTTAAATTCATGACAACTAGTCGCTCTTCTGTCATTTCTTCTATCGAATATTTCGGACCTTCTTTTCCCCAGCCACTATCTTTCACGCCGCCATAAGGCATTAGATCGACGCGGTATTGAGAGGCATCATTGATCATAAAACCACCTACTTGGACATTTTTGGCCGCATAGAAAGCTGTATCTAAGTTTTGTGTGAAGATTCCCCCCTGGAGTCCATATGGAGACTTATTTACTTCCTCTATACAATCTTCAATATTAGTAAAAGGAATGAGTGTAACAACAGGAGCAAAGATTTCTTCACAAACGACTTTCATATCAGGCTTTACATTAGACAATACAGTAGGATAAACAAGGGCTCCCTCTCGCTGCCCACCATAAACAACTTTTGCACCAGCCTGCTTTGCTTCTTCTATCCATTGCTCCGTACGTATTGCTTCATCTTCAGCAATCATCGGTCCAACATCAGTGTCTGGATCATTAGGGTCACCTATTTTTAATTTTTTAACAGCTTCGATAAACTTGTTTTGAAATTCTTCCTTAACCTCTTCATGAATGTATAAACGCTGAACGGAAATGCAAACTTGACCAGCAAAAGCAAAGCTTTTTGCTGCGCTGTTTTTTGCTGCTGCTGCAATATCAGCTTCTTTATCAATAATTACAGGTGAATTATTACCGAGCTCTAAGATAAGCTTGTTTAAACCTGTATTTTGTTTAAGTTTCATACCGACCTCAGCACTACCAGTGAAAGTATATAATTGTATTCTTGAATCCTCCATCATTTGATTACCTACTGTTGATCCTGAACCGACGACAACATTTAAGAATCCCTTCGGCAATCCAGCTTCATGAAAAAGCTCCGCTAATTTTAATGAAGAGATCGGTGTTTTACTCGCTGGTTTTAGTACAACTGCATTTCCTGCAGCAATAGCTGGTGCGATCTTATGAGCCACCAAATTAATCGGGAAATTAAATGGACTAATTGCACCAACTACTCCTACAGGCACTTTAATAGTGAAGGCCATTCGGTTTTCTGAGCCCGGTGCTGCTTCCACAGGTACTCCTTCGCCATGAATGCGTTTGGCTTCTTCAGCAGAAATTTCAAAAGTTAGTGCCGCCCGATCCACCTCTGTTCGCGCTTGTTTTAAAGGTTTTCCAGCTTCCATTGTTATATTCCGCGCTAACTCTTCTTTATTCTCTTGTAATAATTCACTCACGCGCTTTAAGATTTCATAACGTTGATAAGGGGACATCGTATCTTTTTTAAATGCACGTTCTGCTGCCGACACAGCAAGATCTACTTCTTTTTCAGATGCTTTTGCAACTTTTACATAAGTATCCTGTGTATATTTATTAAGTACTTCTAGTTGATCACTAGTTTTTACCCATTCACCATCAATATATAATTGATATTCATTCTTCATAAAGTGACATCTCCTTTAAATACAATCTATTGACCCTATAGCCTTAATAGTCATAGATTAAACTAGAATAAAGAATAGTTTAGTTTAGAAGCGGGCGTATTCCGACTTCTCTTTCACTCCATATCCATAACGTTTCAGCCAGCCGCCGATCTTTTGCTTTTCTAGAGATAGGAACGATTTCTTTATTATAAAAATACTCCCCCGTAACTCCCTTAAATTGTGGGTCAACAGCCAAAGATATAGCCGTTCCAGCACCTTGTCTAGGTGTTTTAAAAAATGGTTTCAGCATTGATGTTATCATTTTTCCAACCCCCGTATCTCTATCGATACCCAAATTGGTTGCTACAGCACCAGGATGAACTGCATTTACAGATATGGAATGATCAATTACTCTTTCAGCTATAGCTTTAGTAAACAGAACATTAGCGAGTTTTGACTGACCATACCCTTTCAGTACGTGATAATTGCTTTTTTCAAAATACGGATCTTGAAAGTAAATATCCCCCCATTTGTGGGCACCAGAAGAAATTACGACAACTCTTGCATCCTCTGCATTTTTTAACTCCTCTAACAATAAGTTCGTTAGCAAGAAATGCCCCAAATGATTGACTCCCATTTGAGTCTCAAAGCCATCTGCAGTTAATTGCCTTTTTAATGAGACGACCCCTGCATTGTTGATTAAAATATTTAATCGATCGTATTGGATTTTAAATTGGTTCACAAATTTTCGTATGCTTTCTAAACTACCTAAATCACAAATCATCATCTCAATATGGTTACTCTGACTTTGTTCTCTGGCTATGGAAAGTGACTGTTCACCTCTCTTTTGATCTCGACAAGCCATGATTACTTGAATATCTTGTTTTGCCAATTCAATCGTAGTTGCTAATCCCATTCCAGAGTTTGCACCAGTAACAATCGCTATCTTATTCTTCATTCTTCCACCTACCTTTCTTTAAATCATAGTACGGTTTCCCTCTTACGCAAAATGGTAGGGAGTTTCATTCTACTTTGTTCTAGGAAGGGATTGATATGTAAATTTCACAAAAAAAGCCTGAAGAGAAAAATTCTTACGGCTTCACTACAGGGGTGCAAACAAGCAATTCACAGCTTTTTTTATTGTTATATAAAGGTTAATACCCTTTAGTAAAAACACTGGATAACTCACACCTCCTTTCACAAGGGTGGAAATAAATATTTACACCACCCTGTGATTTTGCTGCGATTTCTTATATGAATTGTAATAAGAACAGAAAGCACTTTGATATTTATGTTGATTTACTTCGTTTGTGAAATAATTCACTTAAACTAAATTAGCAGGATTGTTGAAGACTCGATTCCTAGATGATTGTGTGGCTGTTCCGTCATCGTAGGAAGAGAAGGAGGTCGGGGAAATAACTCGCTTTCCGTGGGAGTACGGTGAGCCTCCTCGCTTCGCTGCGGGGTCTCACCATGTCCTCTAATCCCACAGGAGTCACGTCATTTCCCCGACCACCTTGCCATGAAGAAGAGGGACGGAACATCTGCGAATCTAAGAAGTCTGCACGTAGCTATTGTTATAACAGCATGTTTATCCACTATTTTCATGATGGAGGAAGGCCTCCTATTCAGGTCCATTCGTGAAAATAAAGCAGAGAGGGGCGGGAAAAGCGGACTAGACGAGACGCACAGAGCAAAGCGAGGGCACTAAAAAATTCATTACAAAGGAAAATATTATGAGACCACCCACGATATCGGTGATCCCATCGACTTTTCCTTCTTTATATTGATTGTTTTAATTCTTGTTCTCTTATATTACGTTTTTCAGTGATTGCTTTTCACTTGAATTACCACATCTGATGCTTCCGTTCTCCTCACGAAAGCAAGAAGGTCCGGGAAATTGCGAGACTCCTGTGGGATGAACATGATCGGTGAGATCCCGCAAGGCGTAGCCTGAGGAAGCTCACCTCATGCCCACGGAAAGCGAGTGATTTCCCGGACCTTCTAACGCCATCCTTGGTAACGGAAACCACCAGAATGTCTCGAAACTGTCTTCCACATAAGGGCAGAAGTGGATCATTTCAATGGCAATAATTACACAGCACCCCCGATTTTCACGTATGAGGCTTCTGCTCACGTGAAGATGTTTCCGTTCTCCTTACGAAAGCAAGAAGGTCCGGGAAATTGTGAGACTCCTGTGGGATGAACATGATCGGTGAGATCCCGCAAGGCGTAGCCTGAGGAAGCTCACCTCATGCCCACGGAAAGCGAGTGATTTCCCGGACCTTCTAACGCCATCCTTGGTAACGGAAACCACCGAAACGTCTCGAAACTGAGTCTTCCACAATCTGAGGCTTTAGTTGAACAAGAAAATACATAAAAACAAGGCTTAGAGATGAAATTTCTCTAAGCCTTGTTAAGAATGTGAATCGTATTGCGACAACCCTGTAAATAATTCTGTAATTTCCCCTATGATTTAGTATTTATACCTCACAAGTGAACTCGTTCAGAAAAACTCTCATCAGGCTTGTAAAACTTATTATAAGAATAGTCCTGCCATCGTTGCAGATAGCAATGAACCGAGTGTAGCACCAATTAATAGCTTCATACCAAACCTTGATACACGCGCTCCTTTATCAGCATCAATACCTTGGACAGTACCAGCAATGATACCAATGGATGAGAAGTTCGCGAAACTTGTTAAGAATACAGTAACAATACCAACTGTTTTCTCTGAAACAGTTTCCACCATTCCTTGAAATTCAAGCATTGCTACAAATTCATTTGTTACAATCTTCGTCCCCATAATTGCGCCTGCATCAACAACTTCTCCAGCGGGGATCCCCATAAGGAAACCTACTGGCGCAAGCACATAACCTAAAGTCTCCTGTAAAGTAAGTCCATTGAAGAGGCCAGAGAATACCGCATTTACGAGTTCTAAAGATGCAATAAAGGCGATTAACATAGCACCAACGATTAATGCAATTTTACCACCATCAAGCGCTCCATTTCCCATTGCTTCGAAAAAGCTTTTCGAATTTGAAACATCGTGTACATCTACGTAATCTTCTTCTTTTGGCACACGTACTGGAGCAATTAAAGATGCAATAATTAATGCACTGAACATGTTAAGCGGCAGAGCAACTAATACATAGTCAGCCGGAAGTATTTCAAGATATGCACCTACAATTGATGCAGACACAGACCCCATCGCTGAAGCACTAACAATATACAAACGGTTATCACTCAACTGCTTGAACTGAGATTTGATTGCAATAATCGCTTCAGACTGACCAAAGAAAATACTATTTACTGCGTTGAATGATTCAACCTTAGGTAAACGGGTAATAAAGGAAAGAGCTTGTCCCAAATACTTAATAATGAATGGAAGAACCTTCAAATAAGTGAGAACAGATAAGATCGTTGCAAAGAAGACAATAAGAAGTAGTACGTTAAAGAAGAAAACTGAACCTCCTTCTTCCACAACCAATCCACCTAGAATGAAATTTACACCTTCTGTACCAAAAGCAATAAGTTGTTCGAATACCCAAGAAATTCCGCCGATAATAACGGAGCCAATCTCAGTTTTAAACATAACAAAAGTCGTAACAACTTGAGCTAACAGCATCACACCTATGCCAAAATAATTAATTTTCTTTCTATCATTTGACATTAAGAAGGCAATACCAAGAATAATACCAATCGCTAAAAGACCTAATAATATACCCACACTAATCTCTCCCTCAAAAGTTTTAAATCGTCTTGTAAACATCATGAAAATGCTTACATTTTATCTTTCTACTACGGATTTTAACAGGTTGTCAGACGTCTTGCAATACAATTTAAAAAAAGTGAATTTTCATTCATTTCTTATATACCCTGATCCCTTAAGTGAGAGGTATATAATTTTTTTGATTGCTCAAAAAAAATTACTGAAAATAATATATATAATCAGCAACTCTCTTTAAAAATTATTCCCATTATCATCAATTTTAATTCTAATTTCTATTAAAAGCACATAAAAACGCCCCCTCCGTTGGTCAGACAGAGGGGGCTTATACCTAAGGGGAGGTATATCGTTTGAAAACGTAGCCTGATTAATCAGGTGCTAGCTTTCTCTCAGAAGTCTTTAGCCAGTAAATACACCAGCGCTTTAAAGCACTTCTATATAATAGACGAAACAACCCCTAAAAAAGTTTTCATAAATGATAATTAAAGTTAAATTAATTTATACTTCCATTTCCTAACCAGTTGGCTTGCAATACATCACTCTTGAAGTGATGATCTAATGACCAGGGAAAAAGATCATTTGAATGATAAAAATAGCTCCAAACATATATAAAATCCAGTGCACTTGGCTTCCTTTCCCGCTAAACAATTTTAACAGAGGGTAAGTAATAAAGCCGATTGCAATTCCTGTAGCAATACTTGATGTTAAAGGCATCGTCAATATAATGATAAAAGCTGGGAAGGCCTCATCAAACGTTTTCCAATCAACTCTAGCTAACCCCTCCATCATGAAGCAACCTACAATAATAAGAACAGGAGCCGTGATGGCAGGCAAACCTGAAACTGCTCCTACAATAGGAGAAAAGAAGATAGAAATAATAAATAGGATAGCAACGACTATAGTTGTTAATCCAGTCCTTCCCCCTACAGCAACTCCAGAGGAAGATTCGATATAAGCAGAGGAAGGGCTTGTCCCAAACATTGCACCTGCAGTTGTCGCAGTCGCATCTGCCATTAAGGCAGCTCGTGCTCTTGGTAAACTCCCATCTTTTCGAATAAAACCAGCTTGTTCAGCTACGCCAATCATCGTTCCTGTCGTATCAAAAATGGTTACAAGTAAAAATGCAAAAATCACCGTATATAATCCATTGCTAAATACACCAGCAATGTCCATATCCCAAAAAACAGGCGCGGGTGGAGCTGAGACATAGCCCCCTTCAAAAGATAGTTGACCGGTAAACATACCTATAATTGCAGTAATCAACATTCCCACAAATAGTGCTCCTGTTACACGTTTAGCAATTAAGCCTAATGTAATAAATAATCCTATAATCGTTAGAAACGTTTCCGGTGAACCTAAGTCGCCTAACGTAACAAGCGTTGATTCACTTGAAACGATCACACCTGACATTCTTAGCCCCAGAAATGCAATGAACAAACCAATTCCAGATGTAATCCCATATTTCAAAGAATTAGGAATTGCAGTAATAAGTACTTCCCTTAAACGCGTTAAACTTAAAATAACAAAAAGAACCCCCGCTAAAAACACCGTTCCTAAAATAACAGAGTAACTAACATCCTGTTGAATCACCTCTGTAACAAAGTAAGCATTCATCCCCATACCAGGTGCGATAGCAATAGGATAATTGGCAGCAAGCGCCATAATTAATGTTCCTATTACCGCCGCGATCACTGTTGCCATAAACACTTGTTCAAAAGGTAATCCCGCCTCTGATAAAATAGCTGGATTTACTATAACTATATAGACCATTGTTAAGAATGTCGTAATCCCAGCTAGTATTTCCGTTCGTACATTTGTTTGATTTTCCTGCAAGCGAAACATCTTAAACACAACAAACACCTTACTTTCCGAATGAAATAATCAACATTTAATATAATATTCGTTTTCCGAACATATTTCAAGTGTTAGTTTTTATCGTTCGTCTTTAATCCATTAAAAAAGGATTCCCTCTTTAAAATCCAAGGGAAATCCTCTTAAATAACTATTGTTTATGACGATACCATTCCATAATTGTTTCCGTGTCTTTTTCCTCTAAATACAATACACGAGCGGCTGCCCCTCCAACTCCAGACTTCATCGTAGCTTCAACCGAAGCTAAGTTTTTTCGTGTTTGCAATAAGGTTTGATCTTTTCGAAAAGATTGAATTCGATACTTCTTCATTACAAACGTCTGTTTAATAATAAATCGATGAATAAAAGTTAGTTGATTGTCTAATAGGTTCCATCCAGCATCTTTATAAGCTAGGTATCCTAGTAAAGAAAACAAAGGAATCAATAAAAGGGATAATAAACCTAACGGATAAAAATATATACTTACAATTGTTGCAACAATGAGTGGTAGTGAATTAAACCTCATTAAATAACGAAAGAGCGCACGGCGTGGTGGTCGATTTAATGGTTCATCCAATTGGTATTCACCTAATATTGATTGCAGCACACGCTGCACCTCTGCACGCTTAATTAAAGGTAAGATTCTTAATGTATGCTCAGCATCGCTGTTAACTGATCCCCCCGCACTTATGATAGTTACGGTTGCCAAACCCAAAGGTTGACGAATCAAATTCTCATCAATCCTTAATCCTTGAATTCGATTTAACGGAATGGTAACCTGCTTTTTCTCTAATAATCCTCGCGTCATAATCAAATCTCCTGAATCAAGATAAACCGAAAAGTTATTATAACGAAAGATGGTAAGTAGCACAGAAATTCCATAAGCCAAAAACAATACAACTAAAACTGCAACCGCGACAATTAGCAGCCCAATTTGCAGCCAATTGATGACTTCATCATAGATCGCACCTATAGGTAAGAACTCCATCCCTTGAGATAGAAAGACAAGAACACCTGAGATGACCACGCCCGCTCCTCCAGAAGTAAGAGCCATAAGGATAATTTCTTTCCTAGTCATTTGATAAACGAGTTTTCGGCTTGATTCAACGTTTTCTTCATCATCACCTACCACTTCTTGACCCTTTTGTTCATCCAACAATAATTCCAATTGTTTCGCCTCTTCTTTATGGATAGCCGTTAGCTCTGCTTCAGCTTCCGTGGAAGCTGAAGATCCAGCCGTTTCCACCGTAACCTTCACCAGTTGAAAAGGACGATGGAAAATCCCTTCTGAAAAGTCCAGGCTTTGAATACGATCGATTGGGATATATCGCTTTTTCCTTAAAAACATCCCATGCTCTATCCGCAATTCCCCTTCTTCTACCCGATATGTAAACCGCAGCCACCTAAAAATCCCGGATAGCAGAATAAATAATAGAAGCGAACTTAAAATAATTAGTGGAAGTGACCCTAACAAACCATCTCCACGGTTGTTATTTAAAAAGAAAACTGCAATAAGTGGTAAGATGGCATCTTTTAAACCTTTCACAAAATTGATTAATGCAGAAATCGGATGAAGCCTCTTTGGTTCAAACATCATCTTCCGCCACCCTTGCCAATGAAGAAATAGAATGTCTCAGTTCCTCCGCTTCCTGCTGATCTAAAGCAGGAACCTTGTGAATAGTCGCAGCAGTGGAAATACTAATAGTAGCCAAACGATACTTTCTTAATAGTGGTCCTTGTTCGGTGTCCACGTGCTGTACACGCACCATTGGAACAAGGGTTCTTGTGACTATAAAAAACCCATATTGCAACTCTATTTCTTGATCTCTTACCTCATAACGCCAACGCTTCCACCTTACAGCAGGAATAACAAAGATAAAGAAAATGATTTCTAGTGCAAGTACTATACTAATGACTATCATTGGCCACAAGGACCAATCAAACTTATAAGTAAGGATACCGATACCAATAGCGATTAATGAAACGATTCCTGCTTGAATCATCCCATGAATTCGCCATAACGTAAGTGCTCGAATCGATATCCTTTGGGTTGGTTCATTCATTTAGCTCTAGCCTCCTCACAGTTAACTTTCTTTACTTATACGAATGAATAACCAGAACGTTTCAATTTCAAATAAAATCCAGACTGATCAGCCTGGATTCAATGATTACTGTTGCCCACTCGATAATTTTCTTGAATGTTCCGTACATGCATTCATTGCTTGAATAATAGAACTTCGCAAGCCTGTTTGTTCTAAAGTATTTACCCCTTCAATCGTCGTGCCACCTGGTGTGCAAACGGTATCTTTTAACTCGCCTGGATGTCTTCCTGTTTCAAACACCATTTTGGCTGCTCCCTGTACAGCCTGAGAAGTTAACTTATACGCTTTGTCTCTTGGAAAGCCTTGTTGGACCGCAGCATCAGCCATCGCCTCAATAAACATATAAACGAAAGCTGGAGAAGAACCACTTACGGCAGGTACAGCATCCATAAGTCGCTCTTCAATAATCTCCGCCTCGCCAAAGCTTTCAAAAAGTTCTTTTACTACAGCTAAATCTTCCTCAGTCACAAAGTCATTAGGACAAAGCACACTCATTCCGGCTCCAACCAACGACGGGGTATTAGGCATTGATCGAATTACTTTAAGATTAAAATCAAAGGAATTCCTCATTTTCTCTAAAGTAATCCCTGCAGCTACAGTTACAACGATTGTATTTTCGCTAACAGAAGATTTTATTTCTTGAATAACCCCTTCATAAATGTATGGTTTTATTGCTAAAAACAAAATATCACTAGAAGCAGCTAATTCTTTATTATCATTTGAAATATAAATGCCATATTCGTCACCCACAAAGTCTATCGTCTCATCTGATACAGCAGTAGCAGATATTTGCTGGGCTTCCACGATTTGAGAATTAATCATTCCTTGAATCATCGCTTGTCCCATTTGTCCGCATCCTATAAACCCTATCTTCTTATTCACAAAACCAACCCCTCTCTATCGTGTCTTCAATTGTATATGATAAATTGAAGGACGACAATGTAACTCTTTTCATAAAATTATAACGATTTACAGGAAAATTTATCCTTGGTACTACTAGTAAAAAATACATGTTTTATTGATAAAGCCTTTACAAAGTGGTGAAGCTTATCTATAATTAACAGTGTATTCTTCATATCATAACGATTGACCACAAATATCATAGCTGCTACGAAAAAAGCCGAGCTACCTTCAAGCTCGGTTTTTTTCGTTGTCCTTCTTTTCTACCTTTATTTCTTCTTGCGTAACAGATTCCAATATTCTTCTTACCTCTTTCTTCACCTTTTTAGTTACCATAATATAAAGCGTATCACCGGATTGGATCGTCGTTTGTCCGTAAGGTGTAATGACTTCTCCGTCTCGAATAATAGCACTGATTAATGCTTTGTTAGGTAAGTCCAAAGTCTCTAACGACTGACCAACAATTAGATTGCTCTTATTTACATCATATTGCATCATCTCAACATTCGCTTTTCCCATTGATATTAATTCTAAGGAATGGATAGGATTCGTTTTCCTTTCTGATACCAATTTAAACTTCTCAGCTACCCACGTAATCGAAGATCCTTGAACGAGTGTAGATAAGATAACAATGAAGAAAACAATATTAAACATTAATTGGCTATTATTTACTCCCGTTAATAAAGGGAAAATAGCTAAAACAATGGGAACAGCACCACGTAATCCCGCCCATGAAAGAAACGCCTTCTCCTTCCAATGGAATTTAAAGAACATTAAACTTATAAAAGTGGCGATCGGACGTGCTACTAAAATAAGAACTAAAGAAATAAGCATACCATCAACGATAACTGGCCAGGTAAATACATCTGAAGGAAAAACAAATAAACCCAGTAATACAAACATTAGAATTTGCGCCATCCAACCAAATCCTTCGTGAAAACGAAGAATAGAGTAGCGATAAGCCAGTTCCGCATTTCCAATTAATACTGCCGCAACGTAAACAGATAACAAACCACTTGCTTGAATCAGTGAACTAGCACCATAAGTCAAAAACGCAAAACCAAGAGCGAATAAAGGATATAAACCACTAGAATCTAAATTAATTCTGTTAAGAGCAAAACTAGCTCCGTAACCAATTACCAATCCGACCGCTAATCCGCCCCCCATTTGCCAGAAAAACGAACCAACCATTCCCCAAATATTCGCTTCATTGGCCGTTAATACTTGAATAAAACTAATCGTTAAAAAAACAGCCATAGGATCATTCGTACCCGACTCTGCTTCTAGGGTCGCTTCAAGCTTATCACGAATATTTTTCCCTTTGAGAACAGCAAACACTGCTGCTGCATCGGTAGATCCGACAATTGAGCCAAGTAAAAAAGCTTCAATCCAAGACAATCCCAATACATATTTTGCTGCCACTGCCACAATTGAACTCGTAAGAATTACTCCAATTGTGGCTAGCGTAATCGATGGAGCAAGAACAGGACGAATGGCACTCCATTTCGTCTGCATACCACCTTCAAATAAAATAATAATAAGTGCAAAGATCCCAACCAACTGGGCAATTTCTGCGTTGTCGAAGTAAATTAATTCTAAACCATCACTTCCAACAGCCATACCCACAGCAATAAATAGAACAAGCGATGGCACGCCTAAACGAGTAGAGAATTTAGTCACAACTATGCTCATAATTAATAACAAAGCTACAAGCATAATAAATTGATTGGACTGTAAAATTTGATGAATCATCTACGAAACCCCTTTATGTATCTTTCTCTTCTTATTATAACAACATCCCTCCCCATTATTAGAATAACTCATCTTGTATAAAAATAAAAAAAGCTCATTCAGGAGAAAGCTTCATCACAACTAAGTGTTCTTTTCCCTAAATGAACTAGTTTTAAGAGGAAAACATTAAATTTTTCCGAAATAAACAAAAAAAGCCAAGGTATTTATCCTTGACCCTTTACTTTAACGCTACTTCTTGTTCTTCTTCTCTAAAAAAGTGTTTCATCGCAAAAAATACATCTGCTTTCTTTCGAAGTACATGATAGCGAAATTTAGCGTCACCAATTGATTTGTAAGCTTGCATTAAACTAGAAGAACGATTATATTGATTGACTTCTCCATAACCAAACATTTGAGATACTTCCATAAGTTCACTTATTAACGAAACACAGCGTTTATTATCCGATGTTAAGTTATCTCCATCAGAAAAGTGAAAAGGAAAGATGTTGTAGCGTTCAGGAGAGTATTTGTTCTCAATTAGTTCTAAGGCTCTTTTATAAGCGGATGAACAAATCGTACCCCCGCTTTCTCCTTTAGAGAAAAAGTCGTTTTCTGACACAATTTTCGCCTGAGTGTGATGAGCGATAAATTCGACATCAACGGTTTCGTAATTTTTATTAAGGAATCGATTCATCCAAAAGAAGAAACTACGTGCCATATACTTTTCCCATTGTCCCATCGAACCACTCGTATCCATCATTGCAATGACTACTGCTTTTGATTCAGGCTTCTCTTGGTCTGTCCAAGCTTTAAAACGCACATCTTCAGGATAAATAGGAGCAAAAGTAGAGTCCCCACCTAATGCATTACGTTTAAAAGCTTCAAGCATTGTTCGTTTTTTATCAATGTTTCCAGTCAATCCTGTTTTTCGGATATCTGTAAACTCTATATCCTCAGTGATAATATTGTCTTGCTCTTTCTCAGCTAAGTTGGGTAGTGTCAGCTCTTTAAAGAATGCATCTTCAAGCTCAGATAAGGTTACTTCAGCCTCGTAATAATCTTCCCCTTCTTGATCTCCTGCACCTTCTCCTTGACCCGGTTTTTTTTGTGCCTCTTGCGATTGACCTACAACGTCACCAACCTCACTATCCCCATCCCCTTGACCGGCATGCTTATTCTTCTCATAATTGTAACGAATTTTATATTCATCGAGTGACCGAATCGGTATCTTCACAACGCGTTTTCCGTTAGACATAACAATATTCTCTTCTGTTATTAAGTCAGGAAGCTGTTTGTTCATGGCATCTTTGACTTTTTCCTGGTGTCTCCTCTGGTCATCATAGCCTTTACGATGGAGGGACCAGTTGTCTTCAGCAATGACAAAATTCTTCTTTTCATTCATCACATTTTCCCCCTCCTGTACGTGGATTACTCTATCATATGCAGGACAAGTCCAATGGATGAGGACAAAATAGAATATAACTTGTTTTTCACTAGGAGAATTGGATCTCAGAAACTCCTGTTTGGATAGATAACCATAACCTCTGAGGATCCATTAGTATATCAACGGACAAACTACTCACAAATATCAGCAATACACATGTTGATAAGTTTCATAATTTCAAAAAAACCTCTCGCCTAAAAATTTAGCGAGAGGTTTCATATACTTAGCCTTCTAGTAAAAGGTCATACGGATCTTCAATCATTTCTTTAATTCGACGCAAGAATTGCACAGCATCTTTACCGTCTACAATACGATGATCGTAGGAAAGTGCGATATACATCATCGGACGAGCTTGAATTGAGTCATCCGGCATTACTTTCGCACGTTTTTCAATGTTATGCAATCCTAGAATTCCAACTTGAGGTGAATTCAAGATCGGTGTAGAGAGCATTGAACCAAATATACCTCCATTAGTAATCGTGAAGGATCCTCCTTGTAGATCATCCAGTTGAAGTTCTTTATTACGAGCCTTTTGGGCCATATCCATAATTCCATTTTCGATTCCCGCAAAGTCTAGACGATCCGCATCCCGGACAACCGGAACAACTAAACCTTCCTCAGTTGAAACGGCCATACCAATATCATAGAATTTCTTTTTGATCACTTCATTGCCTTGAATCTCAGCGTTGATTAGTGGAAATTCTTTTAAGGCTCCAACCGCAGCTTTTGTGAAAAAGGACATGAATCCGAGCTTTACGTCATGCTTCTTTTGGAATGACTCTTTGCGTTCACTACGCAACTTCATCACATTCGTCATGTCAACTTCATTAAAAGTAGTCAGCATAGCTGAGCTTTGCTGTGCATCCACTAAACGCTTGGCAATGGTTTGTCTGCGACGAGACATTTTCTCGCGTTCAACAGGTTTATCAAACTCTGTTTTTTCACTTGACTCTTGTTTGCTAGCTTTTTTCTCTTGTTTAGGAGCTGCTTGCTTCTCTTCTTTCTTACGTTCACCTTGGGCAGCAGCATCAACATCTTCAGGACGGATGCGGCCTAAAGGATCTTTTGCAGTAATATCACTAAGATTCAAGCCTAATTCACGAGCGCGCTTTCGAGCAGCCGGTGTAGCAACTACATCACCTTTGGACCCTTTTTGTTCAGAAGAAGAGTCTTCTGTTGATACGTCTTCTGAACTTGCAGCTGGAGCACTAGGTTTTTGCTCTGATGTTTGTTCAGACTTTTCTTCAGGTTCTGCTTTTGATTCATTGGAAGTATCTCCTTCATTAGAAGATCCACCAGCTTCACCATTTTCATCAACCTTGGCAATGACGTCACCAACTTCTACATCTTCACCTGCTTCTCTTACAAGTTCAGCAAGTATTCCGCTTGCATCTGCATTCACTTCAACATTAACTTTGTCTGTTTCAAGCTCAAGGATTGCATCTCCTTTTTCAACTTGATCACCTTTTTTCACGAGCCATTCGGCTATAGTACCTTCTGTGATAGATTCAGCTAATTCAGGGACCTTAATTTCCTTCATTTGTTAGTTCCTCCTTTAGACAACTGTAGCGCTTCATTAATTATTCGGTTTTGTTCTGTTTTATGGATGTTTGGCTCACCAACAGATGGAGAAGCACGATGTTGCCTTCCAACATAACGGTGAATTTGACCTTTTTTAAGCATTTTGTGAAGAATACCTTCAACAAAATACCAAGTCCCCATATTTTGCGGTTCTTCTTGCACCCAAACGAGTTCTTCTAAGTTCGGATACTCGTCTAAAATCTCCTGCAAATAATTTGTTGGGAAAGGATAGATTTGTTCCACACGTAAAGCATCTATCGTATCAAAAGACTGCTTTTCAATTTTTTCAACAGAATCTTCAATTTCAACCATCATTTTTCCAGTTCCTAGCAATAGGGATTTAACTTTTGCTTTATCCTTTTTCGTTTCTTTCGTTAAACCAGGTTGTCTTAAAATCGGCTGGAAGTTCAGCTCACTAAATTTACTACCCTCAGCAGCTACACGCTGGTTTCTTAATAAACTCTTAGGTGACATTAGCACAAGTGGTCTTGCTTCTTCTTGATTACTAATAGCTGCTTGACGTCTAAGGAGGTGGAAATACTGAGCTGACGATGTCACATTAGCAACGGTCCAGTTGTTTTCTGCAGCTAATTGTAGAAAACGTTCTAAACGAGCACTTGAGTGTTCAGGTCCTTGCCCCTCATATCCATGTGGAAGAAGGAAAACCATATTGGACTTTTCGCCCCATTTAGCTCGTCCTGCTGCGATAAATTGATCAAAAATAACCTGACCGGCATTGGCAAAGTCTCCAAACTGAGCCTCCCAAATAACAAGAGCCTCTGGAGCCTGTACAGAATAACCATATTCAAAACCTAAGACACCCGCTTCAGATAACGGACTATTATAAATATCAAAAGAAGCATTAGCCTGATCTAACCCATGCATAGGACAATACGTTTCGTCTGTTTCCACATCATGAAGAACCATGTGACGGTGAGCAAAGGTTCCTCTCTCCGTATCTTGTCCCGTTAGCCGAATAGGCTTACCGTCTTCAATAATGGATGCAAAGGCAAGGGACTCCGCTGTCGCCCAGTCTACTTTATTACCTTCTTCTAACATATCCCCGCGACGCTGAAGTATTTTTTCGAGCTTCTTAAAGCCGTTGAAACCTTCTGGACGCTTTAATAAGTCTCGATTTAATTTTTTCAATCGCTCTAAGTCAATTGCTGTAACGATTTCATCAAGTGGTCTTTCCACTCCACCTGGACGATCTTTAACGTCGGCTTCTTTTGTTTCATTTTCATTCATATTGTTGTAGGTTTCACGTAGTTTACTTCCTACTTCCTCAAACATTTGATTTAATGTACCTTCTTCAACTACTTGATCTTCCACTAACTGTTTTTCAAACAGATGAGGAACCGTTGGATGGTTATCAATCTCATTATAAAGTGTTGGTTGAGTTGAACGAGGCTCGTCTATCTCATTATGTCCATAACGACGGTACCCGACAAGGTCGATAACAAAGTCTTTCTTGAATTTCTGACGATATTCATAAGCTAGAGACATCGCTGATAAGCAAGCAATGGGATCGTCGGCATTCACGTGTACGATCGGAATCTCAAAACCTTTTGCTAAATCACTTGCATAGCGCGTAGAACGACCATCCTTACGATTGGTCGTAAAACCAACTAAGTTATTCGCAATAAGGTGAAGAGTCCCCCCTGTACGGTAGCCAGGTAAATCTTTCATATTTAAAGATTCAGCTACAACACCCTCGCCAATAAAGGCAGCGTCTCCATGAATTAAGATACCAAAAGCTTCTTCTTCATCTAAATTGGAATATCCTACTTTTGTACGATCATCCTGGGCCGCTCTTGTGAACCCTTGAACTACAGGATTAACATATTCTAAATGGGAAGGATTGTGGCTTAACGTTACTTGAGTCGTAGACTTTTCCCCATTTCCGACTTCACGTTGTGCGCCAAAGTGATATTTCACGTCTCCTGTCCAACCATAGTTAATTCCCGTTGAACCTTCAGAAGGAATCAACTCTTTGTCTGGAGAATGATGAAACTCTGAAAAGATTCGATCATATGGCTTACCTAGAACATGGGCTAGTACGTTTAATCGCCCACGGTGGGCCATCCCCATCATAATGTTACTAATTTGATCCCGGGACGATGCTTGAACAATGTAGTCAAGCATCGGAACCATAACATCGAGCCCCTCAATAGAAAAACGTTTTTGAGCAACAAACGTTTTTGCTAGAAAGTTCTCAAATCCCTCTACATCAACTAATCTTCTAAGTAATTGTTTTTTTTCTTCATTGCTTAGATTCACTTGGAAATCTGAGGTGTCTATTTGGTGTTGTAGCCATTGTCTTTCATTCTCATGACTTACATGATCATATTCAAATGAAATCGTTCCCGCATACGTCTCTTTCAGTTTACGTACGACCTGAAGTGCATTACTTAATTTAATATAGGAATTAGGCCACACCCATTCGGCTGGCATATTTTCTAAATCACTCTCGGTAAGTCCATATCTTGAGATATCGAGCATATTAGTCGCAGCTCTCTCATTACTTCCTACCGCATAAATTTTTGCGTCTAAATGACCATGACGTCGAATAGCCTCAACAAGTTTAAGTGCTGAGGTTACTTTAACCATATCTACAGAGGAAGCTTGAGCTTCTCCGTTTGAAGATGGGGAAACGGAAGCACTTATCCACTCAGGAGCTCCATGTTTTTCAAATACTTCTTTTAAACTAGGATCGACTAATTTCGGATCTTTTTCGAATAACTCATACTGTTCCTCAATATAGCCCATATTAGGGCCGTGAAATTCTTCCCAAAATCTTTCGCTGGCGCCTTGATTAGCCACGTCAAATACCTCCAAGTAGTTGTTGTCTAATGCTGGAACGTAAACGTTTGCAAACACATATACTATTATAGAGTTGAAACGTTCTCAAATTCAACATTTATCTCTTTTTTTCTTTTGTCTGAATACCAATTACATTATAACAAGAAAGACGCACCATTTGGTACGTCTTTTTCATTTTTAGTAGAAACTTTATTCCTCATCTTCAAGGACGCGATACGCCCAATCAAATAATTGCATCTGACTATTGATTGTTAAACGACTAGAAGAAGGAGATACATAGTGATATTCTCCTTGTTGATCCTGTTCTCGTGCCTTTAGGTTATCAGCTAAAGTTAGTTCTAAAATTTTAACTAATCGTTGCTTAATCATTGGATCATAAATCGGAAAAGCCAATTCCACTCGCTTCATCATATTTCTCGTCATAAGATCGGCGGATGACAAATACACCTTTTCATCTCCATTTTGATGGAAGTAAAAAATACGACTATGTTCTAAAAAACGACCAACTATGCTAATAACTCGTATATTTTCACTTATACCCTCAATTCCGGGTTTCAAACAACATATACCTCGCACAATCAGGTCAATTTTCACTCCTGCTTGTGATGCTTCATACAATTTCTTTATCATCAGCTTGTCTGTTAAGGAATTCATTTTCGCAATAATACGTCCATTCTCATGCTTATCATGAAAAATGATTTCTTGATCAATAAACTTGATGAAATCATCGCGGAGATCAAATGGAGCCATAGAAATGTGATTAAAGCTAGGCTTTTCTGTATAACCACTTAAATAATTGAAGAAATTAGTTGCATCATTACCAAACTCCTCATCAGTTGTAATCAATCCCATATCCGTATATACCTTGGCTGTCTGATCATTATAGTTCCCTGTTCCTAGATGGACGAAACGCTCAATTGTATCTTTCTTTTTTCTAACAACTAAAGTGATTTTACTATGTGTTTTTAAGTAAGTCATTCCATAAATCACATGACAACCAGCTTTCTCTAATTCTCTAGCCCATTGCACATTGTTTTCTTCATCAAATCGAGCCTTTAACTCTACAAGAACTGTAACTTGTTTACCGTTCTCTGCTGCTCTTTTTAAGCCGTCAATAATCGGTGAATCACCACTAACACGATATAAAGTTTGTTTAATAGCTAATACGTCCGGATCATTGGCGGCTTCTGAAACAAACTCCACCACAGGCTCAAATGACTCATAAGGATGATGCATAAAAATATCACGCTTACGTGCTACAGAAAATATATCCTCCCCCGCTTCAACATCACGCAAAGGTTGAGGGATCAATTTTTCATAAATCAGTTGTTCTTTAGACTCAGCTAATTCATTATAGAAACTAAATAGATATGTTAGATCCAAAGGACCATCTGTGATGTATAAATCCTTTTCATGAATTTCTAGAACGCTTAACAAAAAGCGAACCATATTGTTTTCATATTTACCCTTGCGAACTTCTAAACGTACAGCGGCTCCCCATTTTCGTTTCTTTAGTTCTTTTTCAATCGACTTAAGAAGGTCGCGAGCACCCTCTTCATGGATTGTCATATCTGCATTTCGAGTGATTCTGAATTCAGTGATTGAATCCACTTCATAACCTTTAAATAATTTCCCAATAAAATAACTGATTGTTTCTTCAAGGAGTATAAACTGTTGTTTTGATGAGTTTGACACTTTCACAAAGCGAGGAAGGAGAGAAGGTACTTGAACAATAGCTGTTTTCTCAGCATGATCACTGTGGTCCATTTTATTTTTTAAAAAAGTCGCTAAGTTAATCGTTTTATTTAACAGGATGGGAAATGGACGATACGTATCTACAGCCATAGGAGTGAGTACTGGAAAAATTTCCTCATCAAAATACTTTTCAAGCTCTTTTACTTGAGTATCCGATAAATCGTCAACAGCTACGATCGAAATACCCTCTTGATCTAAATATGGTTTCATAAGTTGATAAGTTTCGTACTGACTTTCTACAAGCCCATGATTAATAGTCGCAATCTCTTTAAGTTGCTTTTTAGGGGTTAAACCTGCTTTATTCTCAGGTTTATTATATCCAGCTCTTACTTGATCCTTTAGGCCGGCTACTCGAACCATGAAAAACTCATCCAAATTCGATGAAAAAATTGCTAGGAATTTCAATCGTTCTAGTAACGGTGTGCTCTGATCCTTCGCCTCTTCAAGGACACGTTCATTAAAAGCAAGCCAACTAAGCTCACGATTATTGTAATAATTAGGATGATCTAGATCTTCAATATCCATGATTCACCTCATTTCGACAGTCTTCTCCTTCAGCTTACTACATAGTTATTATAGAAAAATGAAGCTGATATAAAATTTTTGTAAACTATAACCATTTCAGGAATAAATAAAAAATAACTCAATTTTTCGCTTTAATGATTTTTCCAAATGCTTCTTTTGCTTTTCAGTTTGATATTCTTCTGGCATAAAGTCTTTTTTGCAAAGTAAACTAATTTCTATCGTCTCACTATTTAAATTAACTTCTACGTCTGTAACTGCTCCTCTTCGAGTACTGTCGAGGCTGTAGCAAAACATTAACAATGCTCCAAGCATTCTTATGTGCTTTTGACAATCGTGTAGAAACCATTTTTTATAAGGACCTATAAACTGTTTGAATACGGTTTTACTTTTAAATGAAGCCATCAGTGCAAGCTTTAAGCGATCCATGTGCATGAGTCCATCGATTGTACGATTAGCTAATAAATAAAACGTATGTTGCGCACTCGCCTCGTTATCAATATATTCTCCCAAATTATATACATAACTCGCCCGTTTCACGTCTTTCCAGTCCTGTTTTGTAAGTGATCCAATTCCTTTCTCATGAAATTGATCAAATAATTGTTTTGCTAAATGCTGCACGTGATGAATTTGTTCCCAATTCAGGTCATAATCATTAACCAATTCTTGAATACTTTCTTTAAGAACGTTGGGAAACAGGTGAGTTCCTGTACCTTGCGTAAGTAACTCATAAAACACACCATCTCTTAGACCCTTTCGACTTAAAATAAAACCATCTGCTTGAGTAAGTTCATATAAAGAATGAAAAACTTCCGTGACTGGCAGGATAATGTCAGCACGATCCTTCGATAAGCCCTCTACCTTTTGCAGTTTTTTCATTGGCAGCGTAAATAAATAATTTTTAATAAACGATAAATCACTATCCAGCATTTTATATTGATGGAGTCCCGCTAACGGATACTCCTTAAGGTTTTGATCAATTTCCACCACGTTTCTAGCTCCACCACCAATTCCAATTAAGGGAACATTTTGTTTTTTTAACCAAGGCAATGATTGAAAACGTTCCTTTAAGAACTGACGCAGCTGTATAAATTCTTGTTCTGTTGGAAGTTCACCTTTAAAAAAGAGTTCTTTTAAGGTTATGGCACCAAATGGGAAACTGTGGGAATGCACAAGCTTGCGATCTTTGAAATACGTAATTTCCGTACTTCCCCCGCCAATGTCTACTGTAAATCCTTCAGAAATAGAAGTAGAATTCACCACAGCTAAATAGCCATAGTAGGCTTCCTCTTCTTCTGATAAAACACGCATAGTAAATCCAATTTGTTTAGTGACTTGCTCCACGATTTCCTTTTGATTTGTAGATTGTCTGATTGCCGCTGTTGCTACACATATCGACTCTTCCAAATGATACGTTTGGAGGACTTCATCAAAGCTTCTTAATGTTACGATCATTTTTTCGATACCTGCATCTGACAGTCGACCATTCTCTTGTAAGTATGTGCTCAACCGTGCTACCGCTTTTACGTTTTCAACTTCACGTAAGCGCCCGCTTTTATCCCTTAAATAAATAACTAGCCGTATGGAGTTGGAGCCGACATCAATGATTCCATAATAACGTTTTGACATTTGTTCCACCTACTCTACATTTTTGCACATTATATCATAAAGAGGCTCTAGCATATGCTAGAGCCCCTTACAAATTTTATCTATTCAGTAAACTACCAACATATTTTAAAAGTTCATTCGCAGAAGTGGGATTATAACCATGTTCATCCACTAACGTCGCCACCACTTCATTCATTTTTTTCAATTGCTGTTCATCTGGAGTCTTCGTTGATGTGGTAATTTTGACAATGTCCTTAAGATCGGCAAACAGTTTCTTCTGAATCGCTTCTCTTAACCGTTCGTGAGACTGATAATCAAACTTCTTCCCTTTTCTAGCATAAGCAGAAATTCTTATTAAAATCTCTTCACGAAATGCCTTCTTCGCATTTTCGGATACACCAATCTGTTCCTCAATTGAACGCATCAATCTTTCGTCTGGATTCATCTCTTCACCCGTTAAAGGATCACGCAGCTTCGATTTATTACAATATGCTTCCACATTGTCTAAATAGTTGTCCAGTAATGTTCGTGCCGACTCTTCATACGAGTAAACGAACGCTTTTTGAACTTCTTTTTTCGCTAAATCATCATATTGTTTTCTAGCAAGAGAAATAAATTCTAGATAACGTTCTTGATCTTCTTTAGAAATGGAAGCATGACTGCCTAATCCGTCCTTAAGTGAGCGTAAAACATCAAGAGCATTGATTGACGTCATCTCTTTCTTAATAATCGTAGAAGAAATTCGGTTAATCACATAACGCGGGTCAATACCACTCATACCTTCATCAGAGAATTCATTTCTAAGCTCATCCACATCGACGTCACTAAAACCTTCAAGAACTTCCCCATCATACAAATACATTTTCTTAAGTACATCAATGGAAGCCTTTTTCGACTCTTTTAAACGAGTGAGAATGGTGAACATCGCAGCTACCTTAAGGGTGTGGGGGGCAATATGAACATCCCGGATATCACTATCGCGAATCATTTTTTCATAAATTTTTTCTTCTTCTGCTACCTTCAAATTATAAGGAATTGGCATAACGATCATTCGTGAATGCAACGCCTCATTTTTCTTATTCGCAATAAACGAACGGTACTCTGCTTCATTCGTATGAGCCACAATCAATTCATCAGCCGATATTAAGGCAAAACGTCCAGCTTTAAAATTTCCTTCTTGCGTCAGACTTAGTAAATGCCAGAGAAACTTCTCATCACATTTCAGAATTTCCTGGAATTCCATAATGCCACGATTTGCCTTATTTAGTTCCCCATCGAAACGATAGGCACGAGGATCCGACTCTGATCCAAATTGAGCAATCGTTGAAAAGTCAATCGACCCTGTCAAATCAGCAATATCCTGAGACTTTGGATCCGAAGGGCTAAACGTTCCAATACCAGTCCGTTTATCTTCTGAAAAGAAAATCCTTTCTACTAATACATCCTCAATTCGTCCCCCAAAATCCTGTTCTAATCTCATCGTGTTCAGAGGAGACAAGCTTCCTTCAATTCTGATTCCATAATCTGCTTGAAATTCTTCCCTTAAATGATGAGGAATCATGTGAAGAGGATCCTCATGCATTGGGCACCCCTTAATTGCAAAAACAGCACCTTTATCCGTATACGAATACTTTTCTAAACCACGTTTCAATAAATTAACAAGCGTTGACTTCCCGCCACTTACTGGACCCATTAATAAGAGAATTCTCTTTCTCACATCAAGTCTACGAGCTGCCGGGTGAAAATACTCTTCAACAAGCTTCTCCATGGAATCTTCTAAGCCATAAATGTCGTCATCGAAAAATGAATAATTTTTATTGGACTCTCCCTCTTTCACTCCCGCTTCAGTAATCATATTATAGACACGAGAATGAGCAGTTTGTGCCAAGTACGGTTTGTCTCTTAATAGCTCCAAATAATCCCCAAATGTCCCTTCCCACTTCAACTCTTCCTCATGTTCGCGATGGTTCTGTATTCTTTTAATAATATCCACTCAACGACCTCCCTCGTCGTAACTAACAAGATTAATACATCCTATGCGCAGTAAAAGAGATTCATTCTCTTAATGGTACAAGGTACCACACAATTCTTTATGCGTACCTGGTACCACACAATTTCAACACAATTTAATTTTCTTTGAGAGAAATTACTTTTTGGCTGGTGAACCAATCACGGTAGTTTTTATAAGGTAAGTAACTGAGTAGTAATTCCTTAGTCATGAGGCTGTTGGATTCTCCTTTGAGGTAATAATTATGAGAGGACCAAAGTGTATCATTTTCATATTCTACGAGGCTTTCTCGTGAGGAGTTTAAGTGGATGTAGCTGCAGGCAGAGGTGAAATAGAAGTGATCCATTATGATTTTGTCATAATATCGATTTTGAAAAACGTGTCCGACATGCTTGTATTTCTTATTGAAGTGTTTGGAGTAATTCAAATGTAGAAGTTGCAGGATTTTGCCTGGGGGTGAATCAATGGTTTCTATAAGTAAATGAATATGGTTACTCATTAAACAATAGGCATGTAGCTTGTACCCTACTTTTACTTGGGTGTATTTTATAAGATTTAAATACATTCTACGATCATCATTACATAAAAAAATATCCTCCTTTCTATTTCCTATAGCTGTGATATGATACATAGCACCCGGAACCCAAACTCTTCGTTTTTCTCGGCATAAAGCACCTCCCAAACCTTATTATAAACTATCGATCCTTTATTGTGTGGTACCAAATTGTGTAGTACCAGGTACCACACAATTTCAACACAATTCAATTTTTGCGTGATCACGCAATTGACGCAAAATTAACGCAATTTATCAAAAAAGTCCTTGGAACTATTTTGACACCCTTTCCCTCCCTTGTTAGAATTATCTTGAACATTTTAATTGAATAAAGGATATTCTATGGAAAGAAGGTCAAAATGATGGAAACATGGTACTTTGTTGATTCAGGTCATCTTACGCCAGCCGTAAACATGGCATTAGATGAAACACTTTTGAATTGGCATAGTGAAGGGAAAATCCCACCTGTTCTTCGCTTTTATGGATGGAAGCCAGCTGGTCTTTCTGTTGGATATTTTCAAAAAGTTAAAGGCAAGATTGACCTTGATGCTATTAAAAAGAATGGATTTGAATTAGTGAGGAGACAAACGGGTGGACGAGCTGTTCTTCACGATGATGAGTTAACATATAGTGTAATAGTATCAGAAGGTCACTCACAAATGCCTGCTTCCGTAAAACAAGCCTATTTAGTCTTATCACAAGGATTACTGGAAGGATTTAAAGAACTTGATATTTCTGCAGAGTTCGCTATTCCAGAGGAAAAATTAAATTCAAATGGGTCAGCTGTGTGTTTTGAAGAACCTTCCTGGTACGAGTTAATTGTAGATGGTAAGAAAGCAGCAGGCAGTGCTCAAACAAGGAAAAAAGGTGTAATACTCCAGCATGGATCGATCCCGATCAATGTAGATGAAACGAAGCTTTTTGATATGTTTATTTATAAAAACGAACGAATTAAGGAAAGAGCTCGTCAGTCTTTTGGAGATAAAGCTGTTTCCATTAACAATTTAGTCGAGCAGCCGATTGGTTTTGACGAAACGCGCAAAGCTTTTAAGAAAGGTTTTGAAAAAGGCTTGGATATTAATTTAGAACCTTTTACTTTAACTGATGAACAATGGAAAGAAGTTTATGATCTTGCTGAAAAACGGTACAACCATGACGATTGGAATTTTGCAAGATAAAAAAAGGAGTGGATCAACTTGCCAAAAAAAGATGAGTACATACGTAAACCGGATTGGTTAAAAATCAAAATCAACACGAACAAATCCTACACAGGCCTAAAGAAACTAATGCGAGAGAAAAAACTAAATACCGTATGTGAAGAAGCCCGTTGTCCGAATATCCACGAATGTTGGAGTGAACGAAAAACGGCAACCTTTATGATCCTTGGAGATACTTGTACACGTGGATGCCGCTTTTGTGCGGTTAAAACAGGCTTACCTAATGAACTCGATTTAGGAGAACCTGAACGTGTGGCTGAATCCGTTGAAATCATGGGTCTTAAGCATGTCGTTGTTACCGCAGTGGCACGTGATGACTTAAATGATGGAGGTGCTGCTGTCTTTGGCGAAACGGTAAAAGCAATTCGTCGACGTGTGCCAAGTTGTACGGTAGAAATTCTTCCGTCTGATATGAAAGGTGACTACGATAGTTTAAACACCCTTATGGGCGGAGAGCCAGACATTTTCAACCACAACATTGAAACGGTCAGACGCCTAACGAAAAAGGTTCGTGCTCGTGCAATGTATGATCGTTCTTTAGAACTGCTTCGTCGAGTAAAAGAGATACGTCCAGATACTCCTACCAAATCAAGCCTTATGGTTGGTTTAGGGGAAACAAAAGAAGAAATCGAACAAGCAATGGATGACCTTCTCGCACATAACGTTGATATTATGACGATCGGTCAATATTTGCAGCCAACGAAAAAGCACTTGAACGTTGAACGTTATTATCACCCAGACGAATTTGAAGAACTTAAAAAAATCGCTATGGAGAAAGGCTTTAGACATTGTGAAGCTGGACCAATGGTTCGCTCTTCTTATCACGCCGATGAGCAAGTGAACGAAACATCTGCTCAGCGCCGCATTAAGTATGCTCAAGGCTATGAGTCTCAAGGTGAAACATTAGACAAAACCTTTTAATTCATCAATATACACATTAAAAAAACCGCCCAAAGAGGCGGTTTTTTCATTACCAGTAGTATCCTGGATAAAAGGGCGGACCAGGCGGACCGTAATAGGGCGGCGGATAAAACCCTCCATAACCGGGTCCATATCCTCCATAGCCCCCTCCAAATCCTCCATCAAAAAAGAGTGGTGGAATAGCACTTCCTATAAATCCTCCAAGAAGTCCTCCGACAAAAGGGCCTCCGAAGAATCGTTCTTCCTCATAGTAATACGGGTCTGCCCTACGCATATCCTCATTCATTTCATAAAAATGAGCGTCATCAGGTAGCATTTGATCCCTCCATTAAGAACACGGGTTATTCATCTACATTTCACCATATGTTCACTTTCCATTATATGTTTGAGCGGAAAAACCTGTTCTTATAACAAATCCTTTCAAACAATTCACATACTCGGCTAAATGGGGTATAATAGCAGACAGTCATGCTTGTCTGTTTAGATAATAAAGGAGGCCTTTTCACATGAAATTAACGTTAATTATTCTAGTGTGCGTATCATACTTAGTATCCATCTTCGCTTCTGGTTACGATTTGAAACCAGGACGCCCAAAAAAATAACACAAAAAATCGCACCTCTATAAGGGATGCGATTTTTTTATGACATTTATTTTATTAACTTCGGAAAGCCTTGTTGCTTCAAAGCATTGAATAAAATGATAGAAGCCGTGTTAGCTAAATTTAATGACCGCACCTTATCTGTCATAGGTATACGCAAACAACGATCCTCTAGTCCCTCTAACAGATTCGTAGGAATCCCGTCTGTTTCTCTGCCAAAAACAAAAAACCACTCTTGATCCTCATCACTGAAATCAAAATCAGCATAAGATTTGGTTCCAAAGTTCTCTATATAATAATACTCACCACTGGGGTTTCTTTCATAAAGTTCTTCGATGGAATCATAATAATGAATGGTCACATCATGCCAGTAATCTAGCCCCGCTCGTCGCAACATTTTGTCATCCGTTGAGAAACCTAATGGACGAATCAAGTGAAGCTGAGAATTGGTGGCTAAACACGTTCGCGCAATATTCCCTGTATTGGCGGGAATCTCTGGTTCAAAAAGTACAATATGATTTGCCATGTTTTCACCTCGATCTATACAAGTTGCATTATCAACTTGATCATTATACCATACTCATCAACTTCCAATATGAAAAAATTTATAATCAATATTCGGTGTATAGGCAGTTGAGTCTGTATAATCCCAGAAACGTTGTCGACTGTTCGTCGTATGAGCGTTAACTAAAGGCTCGCCTTGACTCGTTTTACTTACTACAATTGTTGTATGATCATAACGCCCATCTCCTTGAAAATCATAGCAAATGACATCACCTAACGAAAGCTGACTCGCTTCTGACACTTCACTAGCCACTAAGCCTTGCCGAGATCCACTTAAATACCATCGAAGCGAATGTGCAACGGACCAGCTGTAGCTCCAGTTATTATTCCCGTGCCACCACCCTTTGCTACGATTAGACTGTCCCCACATCGGTGCCCCACCCGCATGTAAACATTGTGAAATATAATTTGTGCAATCTACATCAAAGTTTTGAAAAGCGGGATTATAGTTATCCCACCATTGTTCAGCGTAACGAATAGCCTCTCTTCTGTCATAATAAAAAGTAGCACGATCTCCTCCCCATTCTTTATTTAAAAATTGCGGAGCTAATCGCACCTTATCTTTTGGTAAAATATTTTCTGTTAGGGTTGATTGCTCTAAAATATTCCCCCTGTTTATCGTGGCCTGACAGTGATATACCCCTTCTTCTACATACGATTTATGAATGTCTTTAATATATAGTCGAATCATTAGAGAGTACGTTATTTCTCTTATTTCCTCATATGTAACTCGATGGTAGGGTTGAATAAAAAATGTAGCTCTTTCAACTTTCTGCCCTCTCTCAAGCAGTCCCTGAACTTTACGCTCTAACCACGGTTCTTCTACTTGCACTAATAACCTTGATAAAATATCTTGCCAATATAATTTAATAGCTTCCATCTTAATCCCCCCTTCATACAACTATATGAAGAAGAAATAAAATACATACAAAAACTCCCTCGTTAAAGGGAGTTATCCATGCACTTTAATTAATTCTTTATTGGATTCCAGATCCAAAAGCTTTCTTTTTCGTTCTAGACCACCAGCATAACCTACAAGTTTACCGTTACTACCTATCACTCGATGACAAGGAACAACAATAGAAAAAGGGTTTTTATTAACGGCCCCTCCTACAGCACGAACAGATTGAGAAGCTTTCAAAGTGATCGCTATATCTTTGTAAGACCTTGTTTCACCAAAAGGAATGTGAGACTTTAACGCTCTCCACACACTTTTTTCAAAAGGGGTACCATAACAAATTAAAGGAAGAGAAAAGACTTCTCGTTCTTTTGCAAAATACTCACGAATTTCCATTTTAGCTTGCATGACATAATGATGATTGGGATGACGTTCAAATGAGCCTTTGAGTAAATGTTTTTTAGTCCACGTTTGATAAAAACTTACAAGTTCATCAAAATGTCCATAATCAATTCGTAAAATGCCTTCGTCCGTTGCCAAAATCGTTAGGGATCCTACAGGAGTTTCGCTTGCATCGTAATAGATTATCGATTGATAGCTCATAATAAACCCCTCTTTTTAAACAGTTTTTTCTATTATACAAAACCTATTATATTCTGAAAAGGATGTTTTGCTTAAACTTCTTGAAATTTGAGTCCTTTATCCATTTCAAAAAGGACATCTTCTTCATGTTCATTAGCTTTTGCGCTTTCAATCGCTTCATAACACTCTCTCGTTCCTATTTTACCAAGTCCATAAGCTGCAGTCCCTCTTATTACAGGACGCGGATCTTGCTCCATAAGACGGATGAGTTCACTGATAGCTGTTTCATCCCTATAGTGAGCTAATGCTAAAATTGCATTTCGCTGGATCGGCTTTTTCCCGCGCCAAGATCCCGAAATGGGTCCGAATTTCTCTTTGAATTCACGATTGGATATCGATAATAATGGAATCAATCTAGGTTTAGCAATCTCAGGATCCGGCTCAAACTCTTCATGGTTATGAAAATCTTTCTTTTTATTTTTAGGACAAACGGTCTGGCACGTGTCACAACCATACAGACGATTTCCTATTTTTGTACGGTATTCTTCCTCAAGGAACCCTTTCGTCTGTGTCAGGAAGGCTATACAGCGCTGAGCATTGAGTTGGCCTCCTTGTATAAGTGCATCCGTTGGACATGTATCCACACAAATATTACAGTCACCACAGCTATCATCAACTGGCTCATCAGGTTCAAACGGAATATTTGTTACCATTTCTCCTAAATATACATAGGAGCCAAATTCCGGAGTGATAATGGCACAGTTTTTCCCGCTGAATCCAATCCCTGCTCTCTCAGCGACAGCACGATCGGATAGCTCTCCTGTATCTACCATAGACTTGAGTTCTACTTCAGGAAAACGCTCTTTTAAGAACGAACCAAGTTGATTCAATTTATCTCGTAAAACGTCATGATAGTCTCGTCCCCACGATGCTCGAGCAAAAATACCCCGACGATCTCCTTTTTTGCTTTTGGGGGCATCGTTCATTTTAGATGGATAGGCTAAAGCAATGGAAATAATTGATTGGGCTTCTGGTAATAACCGAGTTGGTTCTGATCGTTCATCTACAGACCCCTTTTCAAATCCAGATTGATAGCCAAGGGATTGTTGTCGTTTAAGTCTCGCCTTTAGTTCGCCAAATACATCGACAGAAGCAAATCCAATTTTATCAATACCAATCTCTTTACTATAAGCGATAACTTCTTCTTTAAATTGATGAAAGTCCACCTTGACTACCTCCTTTCTATCCTCTTATATCATTCACTTTTGCTGTACGAATGCGGTTCAATGTTGCAGCAATTTCGAACCGGCGCGGACGAGCTAGTTCCCCAGGGTGCTGATCCTGAAATGGTGCAAAGGAAGCTAACCCTTTTTGATCAAGTTGATCTTCTATTTCATCAAGCAAATCACTAATCGGTTGCTGCTTCTTAAGTTTTCCTTTTTTATATAAATGCATAATTAAGTCGGCAATCATTCTCGTTTGAGAAGCGTCAACCAGTTGTTCTACGCCATCAAGAGTAATTTCTGTTGCTCCCATAAGGATAAGCGTTTTTCCTTTAGCTTGTACCTTTTCTTTCTTACCTTTATAAGGCTGAACAGACTGAGGAAGAAAATGACGAGAAGGCAAAGAACCGAAATCTTCTTTATAGGTTTGTCTCGTGCTTGGGTACTTCTCAGCAATCTGCTTCGCGCGATCTGTTACATTATATGGAACATACTCATCCATCATAATCACATCATCAGCTTCTGTGAAATACTCACCAGATCCACCCATAACTAGTACAGTCGAGATATCGAGCTCATCACGCATTCCCTTAATCTTATCAATAAACGGAGTGATCGGCTCTTTCTCACGCACAACCAATTCCTGCATTCGTTCATCTCGAATCATAAAATTCGTAGCACTCGTATCTTCATCGATTAACAATGTTTGTGCACCTGCTTCAATCGCCTCAATCACATTAGCCGCCTGAGATGTACTTCCACTCGCATTTTCTGTAGAAAATTGAGTGGTGTCAGCTTTACGTGGCAAGTTTTTAATAAATGGGGAAATATCCACATTCGTCACCTTACGTCCATCTTCAGCTCTCACTTTAACAGCGTTCGGATCAGTTAAGACATATTCACGGCCATCTCCATTGATATGAGGATATACTCCGCGTTCAATCGCATTTAGTAGGGTGCTTTTTCCATGATAACCCCCGCCAACAATTAATACAATGCCTTTATGGATACCCATCCCTGTAAGAGGTTCACTGCGATGAGGAACCTCTATAGAGACCCGATTAACCTCAGGACTCTGAAAAGGAACAGCCTCCTTCATCGGACGATCACTTACACCACTTGCTCTTGGCAAAATGGCATCATCAGCAATAAATGAAACAAGATTTTCCTTTCGCATTTTATCTAAAATAGCATCATGCTGATCAGCCAACTGTACAAATTCAGTAAATTCCTCATCTTTAATGGAGAGAACCGATTCCTTAATAACATTAGGCAACACCGTAAAAAATAGTTTGTCTGCCTCTTTTCCATTAATGCGTCTACCATTAGCAGGTAAACCTACAGTAAAACAAACCGTTGTCTGATCACCATCGATACTAACCGCCGTGCGATCCAAAATCTCCTGCTTCGGTTCGTCAATCGATACCATTCCACTCTTCCCGGAACCTTTTACGTTAGAATGGCTCTTCTCAAGAACTGAAGCCACCTTTCGCGCAATCATATCCTCCGAATAGATTTGACGGTTTTTCGTTTCTTTCCAAGCAGGAGCAATTGACTTTATTCGGTTAGGAACTTGAATGCGGATTTTAGAAGGAGCCGCAAAAGGGTCTCCCTGCACATAATCGATCTTTAACTCATAAGAAGAAAAAGAATAACTTCCCTGTATTTGTTTATACCCTTTATAACTTTTTCCATCAATTTGTTTAAGTAAGTTTTTTAGTTGATTCATCAATAAGCATCTCCTTTCCTCTCTTATTAGGTTCCCTGTCAAATGTGGTGATGGAGAATGATCTCCATCACCCTTTTGATTTAGCTGTTTTCGCATAGTTTGTTGCCTATGCCACGGCAGTCTAAATCACTTCGCGTTCTGCAGGGTGAGTCTACGTGTATTCTGGCTGCTTGTTAGATGGTTTCCTCAACCATTTATCTATCCAAAACAACAATGATTAAAATCCTAAGTTCTTCATTTCTTGTTGCCATAAAATCTTATTCTTTAAGCGTTCATATCTCTTAATTCCGTAAGAGTTGCATTTTAATACTTTAATTGTGTTATTACACCTCTCCTTTGCCTTTTTGTGTCACAACTTTAGGGTCAAAAGAGAGAATGGAGTGCATTTTTTATATTCTCATGATCTACTGATAGATATCAAGCATGACCACCACATTCATTATAGAGCCTCTTATTGTTGTATCCATTTTGATTCAATAAAAAACGCAATGCTTCGTTTTTATTGAACGAAACACTGCGTTAATCACGTAGTAAAATATAATAGCATTAATAATAATGGAGCGGGTGAAGGGAATCGAACCCTCATCATCAGCTTGGAAGGCTGAGGTTTTACCACTAAACTACACCCGCGTTAATTAAATTCATTAGCTTTCTTTAATCAAGTCTTCAACTCATAAGCTTTTGAATAAGTGATTTTTAAAAGTACAATGAATAGTATAACAAGCTTAAATACTCGTGACAACCATAAACATTATTATTTTCATCAAAAATTAAACAATTATCGGGATTATACGCAAATTCCTAAAAAATCATATGTTAAGATCAATATCGCATTGGGCATTAGTATGCTTTTTAGGTATTTTATTTTGGAATTATATTTTTGATCCAAATAACAGGCTTGTTGTTTCATTTTCTAAATAGGTGCAAAAAGTTCCGAACGTTTCCTTACTTTGGTTTCTTGTTTAACGAAAGCACCAGTTAGTTGCAGAATTAATTATTTTTAATTAGATTTCCACCTTTATCGTAGTATTTATAATTCCGAAATTCGTAACTATCTTTATTGGTTTGTGGCATATCAATCCAAGTGACAGACGCTTTATGAGGTGTGAATTTACGTTCTAATGTATTCCCATTTATCTCTACATGCATTTCAGCAATTTTATTATTATTATTAGTCACGAACATCATTTTTGAACCTTCCACTGAAGATAAAAACAGACTAAATGATTCATCATTTTTAGATTCAATATGCTTCCATACATAATTCCCTTCCTCATTTTTATGAAATTCGATATAAGATGGATTACTGTTAGACAAAAACCCTACAATTCTAACCTTATTGAAATCGTTAATCTTAAGAATTTCAATTTGTTTAGTTTCATAGCCTTCAATAGATTGAATTACCTTGACTATGGAATCCTTATCATTTCCATATAACTCTTCTGAATTATAAAAATAAAAGAAAACCACTGTTACCAGAAGTATTCCAGTAAAAATAATTCCTAGATTTTTCTTTACCATATTTCCCCCTCTAAAATTTCTACTTGTATTTAACAAACCCTGTTTTAATTCTAACATATATATCCATTTTACCCCTGTCGGATTATTAAGATTTTAACAGAGGATTTGGTGATTGTTTTATCTTTCATTTATTTATTGACTCTGTTAAATCAACAAAAATAACCACTCCAATTTATATGCTAATTGGACTGATTATTTTTGTTGATTTAATGTTTTGTACCCTTAAACCTAACCCGTTACTGGAATATACTAAAGTTTCTTTTAAACGAACATAAAACATCTAAGGATTTGAAGTTTTACTTATCAGTCCATTAAAAGCAATCGAAATGCACTTTCACTATTCCTTTTTTGCTAATTCATCACGGTCAAGTGCCCGTGGCGGTTCTTCCATCCAGCCATGTTTAATCAGGATTTTAGCCCCATCATCAGCATACTTTAAAATTTCCCCTACAAGTCTGCTATACATTACACCAATATCTCTTCTAGGACTCATAGACATACTGCTTCCATAGTATCCAACACTAAGTGCGATTAAGGCTGTAGTGTAAAACATCATTTTCCTGTCAGAAAAAGTGTACGTAATAGAATCAGTAACCTCTGTATCCCATGTCATAGGACAAGGTAAATCACTTTCTCTTAGAAATGAACCAAATATTTCACAGTGCTTATTTGCGATTTGCTTTCCTCTTAATAGGAATTGTGTTACTTCTTCATCCTGGGCAACTTGGCTATAACCAATAAGGGTGGCTATCCCTAATGCATTCCTTTGAAAATTGGTATATAGGTTTGTGATTTCGGTACCTGTAAGGGGTCTTTTTTCTCCAAAATAACCAGCAAGAAAGTTTTTCTGTTTTACAAAATCATATGATTCAGGTATTGGGAGATATGGTGACCTGATAAACAGACCCTTTGCCAATAATATATCATTCGTTTGTTTGATAAGGTTATCTGATTCACTTAAACATTGACTAAAAAAGCTATAAACATCTTCTCTTACTGCAACAGGTAAAGCCATGCTATATGCATTTAAACCAATCTTTCCCAACTGATTAACATTATTTAAAAAATAAGTATCAGAAAACAACCTTGGTGCAGTCACATCAACGTCTTCGTTTAAATTAAAACCATGAGGAACAGGGTAACCTTCCCGAGTGAAAATCTCGGTTATTGTGTTAACGTGCAATTGTGAAATGTCTAATGCATATTGAATTACAGATTTAATTTCCGTATCTTCCACTGTATTTAGGTAATATTTTAAATGGCAGATGGTACCACTATCATTCATGTATGCAGCCCATAGATTTGTTATCTCTGCCGATGTTAATTTGATATCGTTTTCTTGAGTAGAATCCATTTTCATCCCTCCAAAATAGGGTATTCCTTAACCTTCAGTTTCTCCAATAAATAACTATATATGTAAGTCTATTTAGTGTTGTCGATTTGAAATTCAGTCAAATCAAGTATAGTGAACTAATATTTGATGTTAAGAAGGAAAAACCCTATGTGGATTGAAAAAGTGTAGGTATATACAAAAAACTGTATGAAAATTTTGTGTAAAACTTGAAGAAAGAAAAAAATACGTGATAATTAAAAAGGGCAATCCCCTACTGTTCTTTTCTAAAGAGAATCTTGGGACTGCCCCATATTATTACTTTAAATCCGTGATTTCATTTTTTAAAAAATTTAAAGCCTACTCTTTAAATTCTTTAGTGGTGAAAAGTCCTTATGCTTTTCTAGTACATCATCACTGAATAAGTTCACATAGTTACGTACCATTTCCATAGAAGAATGTCCTAATATCGCTTGCAGTGTGAAAATATCTGCCCCAGCTTTTACACTTAGTTTGGCAAAGGTGTGCCTAAATGTATGAGCACTGCATCTAACCCCTTGAATATCTGCTTTCCTTCCATAGAAGGTAATTCTATTTTTCTTTTTGACATTGGGGTGCCATCCATTGTTAGGAACAAGGCATCTGTATCTTCTACCCTGCCCCTTATGTGCAAGTATTTCGTCAATAGGTTTTGCATAGGCTTTTGAATTGGGACAAGCCGTTCTTTATAGGTTTTAGCGTTCCTGATTAGGACAGTACCCTCTTTAAGGTTCACATCCCTTACAGTGATTCCTATACACTCATCTGCCCTTATTCCTGTTTCCAGTAACAGAGACATAAGGACATAATCCCTCATACCTGTGAACGTTCTTAAATCAGGAATCTTGAACAGTTCTTTTAACTGTTCCCGTGAAAAGGTTTCAACTGCTTGCTTTCTATCTTTCAAAAGCTTGATACCTTGAACGGGCTTCTTTCTTATATATCCTTTCCTATGCAGAAAGTTAAAGAAGCTTCTAACCGCCCTTATACGTGCATTAATAGTTACAATTTTTCTTTCTTGTTCTTCTTTCATGTAAAGAATCACATTTCTTTTAATGTGTTCACTGGTTATAGATGAAGGGGCAGGTTCAATTCCTTGTTCCTTCATTATTTTATAAAAGGTTGATAGTTCATTCTGATAAAATTTGATGGTATGCCCTCTAAGGTTTCTTATGTTGCAATCTTCAAGGAACTTATTTAGTGCTTCTCGAAAGTCAATTTCATCACTGGTTACCCCATCAAAAATCTTTTAAATTTCTTCAGTATTTAAGCGGTTATTTCTTCTCATTGTTAAATTGCCTTCCCTTCAATTAGTGTAATTGATAGGGCAATGCACACTACTATGGCACACTACATAAGGGCAAAAAATAGTGTGTAATAAGACACAAAAAAGACCCTCTGCAATATGCAAAAAGTCTTCAAAATTAACGTTTTGTTAAGTTCTTTTTAGTACCGGTGGCCGGGTTCGAACCGGCACTCCAGAGGAACACGATTTTGAGTCGCAAAGATAGTGATCCATGCGATAATCGTTTCTTCGGAGGCTTTCACGAAGGGCACACCGTTCATTTCTACGCACATTAGACGGGTTAACTAGCGTACGACACGTAAAACCCGTTTCCCTAATGCTAATTATACGTTTCATAACGCGTACTTGCAAGAGTTTAACGAGAATCGCTCTGTGTCGAATTTTAACGGACTAACCCCCGTCTTTACGAAAGTTATTTGCTTGTGTGGCTTCTCTCTGCATTCGATTACATGATACTATTGTTTTAAATAGTCAGTTTAATGAGAGGGGATTGTCTTGGATAAACTCAATGTAGAAATAGTGAACAGTTGCAAAGGCTTGGATTGCATTAGTATTGTAGATTGGCTACAATTTTTCGGGGCTATCGGTGGTGCATTTCTTGGCACCTTAATCGCAGGATTAGTAACTTTGAGCTCTGTAAAGAAACAGTTAGTATTCGCTAGGGATATGGAAAGAAAAAGGGAGTTAGATAACTTCATCAAAGTATTTACTGACATTTCTAATATACTTAGCAGAGAAATTAACTATCTTGAAAAGTGTATAGAAGAACTTAAGATTACTAACGATACAAAACGCATTGTAAATTTGTTAAAAGACCTAGCTGTTCAACTTGAATCCAAACAAGATGATTTACGCAGATTTGATTACGTAAGTATACCTCCTAACTTGTATATGAGAATTAGCAGTATAGATAGTGTGATGAATAATCTTATAGCTTCGTTTAAGAAAGTAAAATTTGAAGAGGATTACATAATAAGTGAATCAGAAAAACAAAAATTCATAGTAACTACGGAGGATATTTGTAACAATGTTAAGGAGTTTCAAAATGAGCTTATCGCAAAGGATGAACAATCAATTGCCGAAATTAAACGGCTAGATAACAAATGGAACGAAAGAACTACTGGCACTCTAAGAGATTTCGTTTCTAAAGCATTTCGACGCAAAAAAGGCGGTAGCCGTTAGGCCACCGCCCTCTCAACGATTATTTAAGGTGGATTGTTTTCGTGTTTGTACCGAATACACCCTCGGATACTTGCAGTTTCAACCCTTCTTTTTCTGCCGTTTCAGCGTTGATATCGAATGCCACTTTACCTTCGATAGTTGAGTCTGGGTTAACCTCCGCTAGGAAGAACTCTACGGCGTCCTCGTTAGCTGATATCGTAGCTGCTGAATCCGCATCGTACGTTTTGTCTTCAAATTTCAGCTTAAACATTGAACTATCTACCGTGTTAGCCTCGTTTCCGTTGTCGTTACTGTGACATCGGCTATAACGTACTTACCGTTAGCCTCTTCTTGAAGCATTTCTGGACGGAGTGTACTAGCCGTCAGATTTTCGGTGAAAGTTTCAGTATCGAGGGAAATTTCGTAGGTTATATTACACCGGATCTACACATCGTATATCCCGTCTTGGATAATCTTCAACTGCCGGAGGAGGAAACTGCGGAATTCATCGTCAGGGATAGTCGGTATGTGAGACTTTACGTAGGTAGTCGAATGGTCGAGATTGAGGCGATCAGATACGGTAATGTGTCGTTCACCATCCGAGACCATAATTAACCGTTAGTATTCGCGTACTTTTCTTTTGCTTTTTCGAGTCGTTCCTGGAACTTCTGCAACTTAGGAGACACGTCCTGTCGAGGCGACGAACTCTCCAACGATTGAAAGACGTCTATCGCTCGCTTTAAGACCCGTATTTCCTCGTCGTACTGCTTCCTTCTACGATAGATAATCGCTAGCCTATCGTATGGATGATTCCCTTCACATCGCTCTTCTACGTTTTTCTCGTAAAACTCTATCGCGTTGTCAACGTACCCTTCTTTTTCGAGTTCCCGCCCTTTAAGGTTTCGATCCACTATGTCTTTAGGTATCTTCAATTGCTTATAAGGTTTCTCCTGGGTTTTCTTCGATTTTGTCCGTTTAGTTGAGTTGGCACTCAACGGTGCTTTTGCGTATGTATTCGTAGTTGTGCGGTTCTCTCGTACTTTCTCATGGCTTTCCTCGTTGCTCCCGAGTATCTTCTTTAAAAACTTAATCACGACATTCTCTCCTCCCTGCCTTAACTATATTTTACCAGTTATCTTATGCGGATAAAAGAACTACGTAGTAACATAATATCTCTCTCAGTTGCAATGAGTCGACCATGGCCCCGTCTACCCTAAACTAATTGCCCTGTAGGTCGATTCTCTGCATCTTTACGTTACTTATCGATAATGACAGGAGAACATAGCGAGGGGAAAGCCTATGCTTATTGAACTAACAGGCAGAATAATTGAATAGTAAATGGAGACAGTAAATACATAAGTAATTTATGGGGGAGGTAAAAATGGATAATTATTGGAATGAAGTAATAAAACGTTTAGACTTGACACCTGAAGGTGCATGGATGGTGTATCTTGCTGGTGCAATTTTAATACCTCTTTCTCTTTTGTTAAAGAAACACCTTTCTTGGAAAGAATGGTACACAACTTTTGGTGTAGTAGGATTCCTTGCTTGGATGGGAAACATTGTCTTTTTTTATCAACTGGATTTACTTGATTCAGGAAAACCCTCAATAGGTAGTATTCCAGATACAATAATGTTTGCGATTGCTCCTGCTTGTATTAGTGTAATTTATTATAATTATTATACTTCTTCTAAATCAAAATGGGTTGTTGCAACCATATTTACTGTCGGTTCTTTGATTACCGAGTATCTTTTAGTAAATGTTGGTTTCCTGATACAAAAAGGTTGGGAAATTTTGTATTCAATACCTTTTTATGTAATTATGTTTTTTCTTTTTCTTCCATGGCACATTAAATTTATTAAGAATAAAAATAAAAATTGAATTAAGTGGGCAATTCTGAAAAAAGCAGGGATTACCTTTTTCTATTAAAGTAAAGGTTGCGTTAGTTGAATAAGAAAATAAAAAAGAGACTACCCGAAGGCAGCCCCGTAAATTAGTGTTTCAATTTCGATTGTAACTCCGATAATTCCTTTTCGATCTGCTCGTCGGACACCGGTGTCGCTTTGCGTTCGTCTTCTCCGACCTGGACAACCTCGGACCTTTCGGTAAGACGGCCTTGTAGCTTGTAGAACATTTCGAGGCCCTTAACGCTAGGCGTGCCGTTGTTCGAAGTCCCACGAATTAAATTAATTAACTGTGCGTCTGCTAACGATCGGTACTGCGCTAATCGAACTTCCGATAAGGATTCCATATATTTAACGAATAAAACGTCTTCCGTCCGCCAATTATACAACGTCTGCCTGGTTACCCCGGCGTCTTCCGCGATTTCATCCTGGTTACGTCGTTCTGCCTTGGTCGCATAGTCATTGTTAACAAGTAGGTTCGCCGCCTTTACCTTCCTCGGATCATTTAACGCTGCTTCGTACTCTTTTATCGTCATGCTCATTTCGTTTCCCCCTTAGTGTAGTTTTCACTCGCCGCTATCTCGTACGATCTATTTACTAATCGAAGTATGCGGAAGCTACGTTGCACCCGTTGGTTCACTTGCCACGGTGTAACGTCCCCTTGTGCTAACTCGTTATTCTGTTCAATACAAACGATCATCCCAACAAAGATCCCGGCGTACGTTTTAACCTCGCTTGCCCCACTTTGCTTTAACTCGTCGATGATTTCATGGGTGCTCGCTTTTAACTCGGATACGTCCAATGGTAGTAACCGGTTATGCTTATGGATCAATCGTACGTAATCGGTGAAAAACGAATGGTGTTGCGCTAACGTTGCTAACTCGTGCATATAATCTCCCCTTATAACGACTTCGGTACGACCCCTAGACCTTCTTTCACCGTTTTAACTCGTCGGTATTCTAAATCTACTCTATTCGGGATCTGATCGGCTACCTTGCCGGCTAGTAAATCCATGTTTCTAACGTCTTGCGTGCTAGACACGAGGCTTCGACTACTTACGGTGCTATCGAACTTCTCATTCTTAGCGTCAACCTGCGACAAGACCCCCATTAACTCGCCTTGTAATGCGGTTTTCTCAGCGTCGTTTAGATACCTGATATCGTCACTTCCCTGCCTAATTGCTGCACTTAGCTGCGACGCGTTGGTCGCCTGCGCTATATTTAATGCGATTCTGCTTGCTACTTGCTCGGAAGTTTGCTTTTCCCTTTGGCTTACGTTTACCGTGGCTCGCGCGGCTTTCGCCTTTGCCTCCGCTTGCATTTCCTGGCGTTTTACCGTCCACTCGTCCTGCGCTTGCTTAGCGGCTTGTTCAAACGTCTTATACGCTTGTTTAATCTCGTAATCTCTAATTTCATCGGTCACACTCGGATGATCCGACTCTTTAATTCGTTCCCTCGCTTTACCATACGTTTTATGTGCGTCCTTAACCTGCTGTCTGTATGAATCGTAATCCCCTAGGCTCACCTCGACTGCCTTCCCTGCTTCGGTTAATTGCTTCGCTTGTTTACCGTCCACGGTTACAACGCTATGCTGCTGAAAATCCCCATCGCCTTGGTACATGAATAATGTTTGATTCGCCATTTATAAAACCTCTCCCTTTTCGTTTTTATTTACTGAATGGTGACCACTTACCGCCGTTACTCGGCTTGCCCGGATCTCCGTAAGGCTTCGATTTGCGCTTATAGTTTGCATCGTCGGCAATTTCCTGCGCCTGCTGCTTTAACACGTCCCTGTCGATTGTATCGTCCAAGTAACGGGCGTACCTGCCTACCTCGTCGCATGGAATACCTGCGGTTACCAATTCGACTTTCTTGGCGAGTGCGATCGCCTTTTCTTTCATTTCCTCCGATTCCGTCTGCTTGCGTTCCTGCTCGGCTTGCTCGGCCTCGGCATCTTCCACGAGAATGCGGTCGACTTCCGCCTGTACTCGTTCTTCCATTTCTTCCTCAGTAAAACGTAGTTCATCACCCATTATTCGCGCCTCCCCTTGTTTTGTGGGTTTCGTGTTCCTGTCATCTCTTTCCGTTCTCGGGCTAGGCGTTGCTTTACAATGCGATCAACGTCCTCCTGGCTGAACTTCGGTTCTTCTCGTTTTCTCATGTTTCTTCCTCCTTGTTATGAGTGATCCCGTTTGCCTTTCGGCTCCTCGCCTTCTCTGCTTTGTCGAGAATCTCAATTAACTCCCGAGTGCTCACGATAGCTCGGACTTCACGCATGAAACCGTTGTCGTCGTATTCTCTTGCATTTATTTCTGCGTCCGAATTAAGTACGTTCGGTATCACTTTCGGGCTCATCGTCTGTATGATCCATTTACCGTCGTCAATCTCATAGGTAACCGTTGGCTCCTCCTTACGTACCGTGACCAATCGATTGAGGCGATGTAAAAATTCAAGCGTGGATAGCCGCCCGTCGTAATGCTCGTCTAAAAACTGCTTAGCTTGTGATTCAATTTTCATGTGATTTCCTCCTTGATTTTCGTTTCAATTTCGATTACTATAAAATTAATATGGCGTAAGTATATACATTAAAAAACATGAATAGGAAAGTTACTATTTTCTTCAGCCCCTATGATTCTAGCTTCTTCTGATTCTGCGTAAACTCGATAAACCCGTCTGTAACTTCGAACTTCATCGCTATTTTTGCGGCTGTATTGTCACTTACCTTTCGCTGACTTGTTTCGACCATGCCGACTACTGCCAACGATAGCCCGAAAAACTCGGCAAAATCTTTCTGTGTCATGCCCAGGTACAATCGGATCGCTTTAAACCTCTCACTAGTCAATACGTAAACCTCCTTTTATCACTACGATTTTAAAAAGAAGATACAAGAACATCGCCGGCATGTGCTCTTGCCTCTCTATTATCACGTATGTTCATCCCCCCTTTCATGGGCCTTAACAGGCGTCACTCCGGTTGTTAATTCCCGATCGCGGTCCCGTTTCCTGCCGGTTTCTCTTTGCCGTTTCGATGGTTCGAATACCTCCGTTACTGTCTCCGGTTCGAACGTCGTTTCCCGAGTCTTGTAATTCTGCTCGTCAACGTGATCGCGGTTGTCACGGTAGGCTGTCGATGGAAGAAATGTCCCTGTTTGATCGTATCTCTTCCGCGCTTCCTTTTGACGTTCTTTACAATCACGGCAGCAATATCGCTTATCCTTTCGGCTCGGTTTCCATACGTTGATACAGAAAACATGCTCGCATTCTCGATAACTCTCATACTCCTCGTGGGCTTGCTCCTCGTTTATGATTCCTAATTCCTCGCGGGTTAGTATATCGTCCATTAAATCCGGCTCTGTATAGCCCGATTTCTCAATCCATTCGTGTTCCAACGCCTGCCAATCCTCACAAGTGTATGTCCGCCATTCCTCGCGTTCCAGGTTCTCGTGGACGAAGGCATAAATGCCCGCTAACTGATCGAGGGTTTCCTTGTCTTCGTGTATGTTAACAGTGCTTTCGATAAATAAGTCCACATCGTCCCTGAGTCCATCGATATCATAGACCCCCGATCGCTTGTAACGTCGATAAAGATCCGTAAGTGTCGGTGGTGTGCTCGGTGCTTTCGCTGTTGCCGTGTTCATTACGCTGATTCCCCTTTCTTAGTTTTCTTTGATTAGAAAATGACCTTTAACTATGACCCCGTTTTCCTGCATAGCCTCTTTTACTACTTGTGTATTCATTGAATCAGCAAAGGCTTTACGGGATATTCCGTTGTCCTTGTACCATGTAGCCTTGTGAACTTCTTCGCCGGGTTTCATGAGAAGGATCATTTGTGTAACTTTATGCTTCGCGGTTTCTTTGCCTGATAGTTTCGTAGGGGCTTCGTATGTCCCGAACTCAGCGCCTGGACATTCTTGCTTTAATTGTTCAATGAACCCCTCGTCTTTTGTAAACATATAAACAGGCAACTGAACTGATTTCTGCACCGGTCTTGTTCGGGCCAACTCCTGCATGAAATCCTCTAGTTGGTTAGTCAGTTTGAAGTTTTCGACGTCTTCATCTTTAAAATGCTTGCCTCGACTGTCGGTAGCCTCGCAAAACTCGATTGAACGCCCGTTGATCGTCGATGCCATGCTTATATAGAAGTCCGAAGGTTTAAAGTAATTGCCGAGGAATATAACGCCATCACAGTCGATATAGTCGTTTGTAGCCCGTCCCCCGTCAAAGTATTTCGTTGTTAGCTTATCGTTGCCTTCGAGTGCGTGGTTAAGGCTTTCCTGGTAGCGTTTGTACGTGATAACAAGGAACTTTGTCTCCGGGTGCTTACGTTGAATCTGTTCGCAGTACGTTTTCATTTTCGCTACAACGTCGGCTTCCTTCTTTCCTTTTAAAGAACTCCGGCTAAGGTTTTCCGCCTTCGACACGTAAAACGATAGGTTATGGTATGCCGGCGTATTTTCCGGCCTGATATGCGTCAGCTTTTCCGATTCATTCACCAACGCCATTTCCAACGCTAAATGCCCCGTTCCGTCGAGAATACTTGCGTTTAACTGCGTCCAGTCGTAGTGAACCTTTGTAGCGCATGAGAAATACCGAACCTGCTTGCCGCTTTCGTTCTTGTATTTCGATACCCTGCCACCATGTCTCGCGATATGCTCGATTCCTCGTAGCTTTTCCAGTCGTCCGAAGTCGTTCGCGTCCCCTAACATGTAGGCAATACGTTGGTCTATACGGAAGTCTTCGCTTTCACCTTCGGGGTATATCAGCGCCTTATCTTCGACTATCGGGTTTTCTAGGAAGTCCCGTAGCTTCCGAACCTGCTCGTAAATATCCCCGTAGTGAGGTTTCTTCTCGAAGTCTTGAAGCGTGGCCCATTCGATCACCTCGTTTAAGTCTCGTTGAGTTACCTTGTGGTGTTCGACAATCGACGGCTTTTCATCGACGATTAGCCTAGGTCGATCACAGCGCCTACCTTGCTCGTTGTAGAAGGAACGGTATTTATCGATCTTTCCTTGTAACGTTAAATGCTTCAGCTTTTCGTGTGTCATGACAAGTACGTTGTACCCGACTTGCTCCGTTTCCTGCTCTCTGTATGCGTTGTATGTCGGGGTCATGCCGTCTTCTGCGTCAGGGTCGAAGCCATACAGACCGAAGGCGAATGTGTTCCGATGCATCATCTTGCCTGCCGAGTCTACCGCCGGCCCTGCATTTAGATAGTCCACCAACGTTTTCACCTGCTCACGTTTAGGCAGCACGATTATAGCCCCGAAGTCTGTTCGTATCGTTTGCCGACCTGTTTCAACGTCTTGGTCACGTAGTTTGTTCCATAGGTACTCCGATAATAACGCCGATTTCCCGAAGCCCATGTAAGCCCCGACAAGAGACGGTCGCCCCTTTACGCTTGGCTCATCCCATTCTCGCATGACTGTTAAAGCCATCCGATAATCTTCGGGGGTTAACTCTCGTCCACCTTCCGTAATTTTAATCGCCCATTGTCGCATGATGTTTTCGTTTCTGTTCGAAACCTTCCGGCCTATCGGCGGTGCTTCGATTAGTACGTTTCTGCCCATCGTTTCCATCGTTTCCATCGTCCCCTTCGTTTGTATTCGTGGATTTCGTAAATGTTACCTAGAACGTTAAGGGTTACTCTTACCGTTTTTCGTAACATTTCGTCTGTACGTTTATAGGTGATTAGCAAGTAGGCGGTCTTTGCCGACTTGCCGAGGCGGGTTGTGCCGAGATATGTTTCTCCTCGCTTATTAAACCTAAACCCAACCCCTGCGCTCGTGTTAAAGCCCAAACACTCCCGCTATGGCTACCTTACGCTACGCTAGTTATGAGCGTTGAAATTCCCTCCCGATTCCCTGCGTTGTGACGTAGTTTTCTAGTAACTTCACCGCTTGGAAGTAGTTGAGCTGCGTTTCCTTGCTTCGTTCGCTTCCGATGATCCCCTCGATTTCCCCGAGGTATGCTGCGGACTTATCAACGTACCTTACCGGCTTATGGAACGTATGCCGCCCGAACTCGTACAAATGGAGGTAGTTATCAGATTGTTTGTGATAGCCTCGTAGAGTCAGGCGACCGGTTTTCTCTAGCTTCTTCAACGCCTTGTCCTTCAAGTCGTATAGTCTTTCCTGTCGCGTTTTGGATCGGCTTACTACCGCATGCTTACCGGAACTATAACTTTTCGTCTTTGTGTCACGGCTTTTCTTCGCGGACTTATTCACCATGTAAAGCGCGTCAGATAAACACTTGTCGGAATAGTCTAGAAAACTAACGTCCACTTTTCGCTTCTTGATTTCTACGCAATCAGCTTTATCGAAAAGATCGAACTCTTTATAACCTCTCGGGGTCAACGCCTTCACTAACGCAACCGGCTTCGTTTCTTTCTCTGGCCGTAAGCCATCTTGCTCTTTCAACCGTGTCTTTGTCCCTAAGTGTGCGGGTATGCTCTCCCAGCCTTTATACGTGTTCATGCGTACCCCTTGACCTAGCTTTGCGTTTTCCATTGTTCATCGCCCTCCATTCATTTATTTCGCTGCCCCGATTGTTACGTCTACCCCTCCGTAAACTGACGGATCTGGTCAACGTACTCGACGTCGTACACCTCGTATAACTTCCTCTTCGTTTCATCGGATATAGCACACCGTCTTTGCTCGATGTACGATACCAACGACCGACTAACTCCGATTTGATTAGCGAAGTCCTCCCGGCTCATGCCGTTGAATGTTCGTATAGCCTTAAGTGTCTCCGGTTGCATTCCGTTCGCCTCCCTTCAATGACTTCGTTAGTTAATTCGTGAATGACGGTTAAAAGTGCTTACAATAGCTAATACCACAAAAACGTCCAAAAGTGGGACATTTATTTTGCCCTCACTTACTAATAGACCAAAAACCGCCAAAAGTGGGACATTTTTTTGCCCTTACTCGAATGTACCAACGAAAACGCCGAATTTGGGACATTTAGCGTTTTCGGAAACGCAAAAAAGCCCGATAGGACCGCTAAATCCTATCGGGCTATGTATACGTGTGTCTATTCGATTTCACGGCTGCTGCGCCCGCTAAAACGCCATTTAACTACTCGTTGTTCCGATAATCTAAATCTCATTGCCTCCCTCCACTTCGTTACGTCGGCTACCACTTACTTAACCTCGTTGTTTACGTTAGGAAGACCTGTCCGTTTAACAGTAACCTCGATACCTTCGTCCAATCGTTTCAAAAATGCACACGTTTACTATTAGAATACAATAGAAGATATGTGCACTTTTCGTTGTTAGCGTCGTTAACGTCTTACCGTTCCATACTCCGGCCGAGATAGTTCAACGATAAACCGGGCGAACCTGGAGTTAATCGCGGAGGCCCTACGTATAGATGACGTAAGGGAACGGATCGAAATAATCGTACGATAGTCGATGTACTAGCCCCGGTTGTTCTCCGAAAATTTTAGCGAGAAATTTACCGTGCCGGTATGATCACAGTATTTACCATCGAGGTTATCGCATTTTCCGTAAGAAACTGTTATCCACCCGGCAGCTCAATCCCCTCGACGATGCCCCGGGGGTTTTATTGAATGTTTTGAGCCGTTGATTCTACCTTGCTAATGTTCCTTTATAACGTATGCTTTTACATAAAAGGATACATACATTTTGCCTTTGTACCGCTGTTCACCTATTGAACGTTATACGAATGTATGGTATTATAGTTAATAACAACAAAAGGATACATAATAAATCACGAATAAAGGGGACGGGATCATGGCAAATACAAAGAGTAAAGAAAGTATGATAGTAGACGTTCAACCACTACGTACGGCGGAGGAAATAGCGGATTTTAGAGAGTCGTTACAAATTGCCGGCAAACGGTCAGGGCAATCGGATCGTAACCTATTGCTATTTAATATCGGCATAAATACGGGCTTACGGATCGGTGACATAGTGAAGTTACGGATAGAGGACGTTAAAGGGAAAACATCGGTCATTATCCGTGAAGGAAAGACGTCAAAACCTCGCACCGTACATTTAACGGCAATCATGGCAGATATAGCCGACTATTTAACCGATAAACAAGCGGAAGTGCCTAACGGTGCCCCTACGTGGTTATTTCCGTCCAGGAAAGGCGACAACCACATAACAACGACACAAGCATACCGTGTACTAACAAAGGCTGCGGACCTAATCGGACGAAGTGATATAGGCACACACACGTTACGAAAAACGTTTGGTTACCATTACTACCAACGCACAAAGGACGTGGCAACGTTAATGGAGATATTTAACCATAGCGACCAAGTAACGACAAAACGATATATCGGCATACGTGACCAGGAAATAGCGGATAGCTTGAAAGACTTCCGGCTTTAACATTGCGGCGGGTTAAATGCCCGCTTTTTTGTGCTTACTTATCGGTCAGCCCCGATATCTCCATATATGTCAATTAACGTAAATCTCGACTGCTAACGGTCCAGGGGGTGAGTTTTCCGGCCCAGTCGTCCGTCGCGAAGGCTCGTGCCGGTGAAACTGACGTTAACTATTACGATAGTTATACGTGTGCTTGGCGTCATTCCGCCTGGTTCTTCTTCGTTAACTCCCGGTCTATCCGTTCGACTACGGCCGGTAAATTCCGATGTATCCTCGAACCTGTGAACCGTAACACCGTCCATCCTTTACTACGTAAATAACGATCCTTTTTCCGATCATGCGCCTTCTGTTCTGGCGTAGAATGGAATGCTTTCCCGTCTGCCTCTATCGCTATCTTCTTACCAGGGAACGCTATATCAATGCGATATCTACCTTCCGGCCATTGCGCACGCGGATATAACCCGGCTGACGTGAGCCCGTTATACAACCTGCGCTCAATAGGCGACTCGCACTTAGCAAATTCGGATGCCTCAACCGGCTCTGGGTCGTATTGAAATCGATTAAAACAGAAAATCGTGAAGACCATTAGCAAAAAGAGTACAACAGACACAATAAATTCGCTCATATTTCATCACCGGTACTATTCTCGCCTTAAACCGCCTTTAGTACACGTCCGCCATTCGTTTCAAGTATATCCCTCGACTAACTTTTCTCCACGTTGTATATAGGTAGCTTAAGAGATTGCGGACCTTTCCGTCTTTATAACGCCTTACACACGACAAGAACGCTTCTATGTATTCGGGATGATTCTCTGCTTGTATAGTCGGGTCTACCGTCGCTTTTGCACGGTATAACGCACCGATAGTCTCATATAAGCCCTCTACGTTAAAGAACGGACTCATAACCTCGTATAGTTTCTTAGGGATTGCGTGTTTTAGCGTATCTGTCGTATCTAGTACGTGCTTTTGAGTATGGTTAAAATTAGATGGTTCGGAAATAATTTCGTTCCCTGACGCTTTACTCGGAGCACTCTCAACGTCTTCTATTGCATTGTCATCCTGAGTTATCATATTCGATAGAGTCGGTAGAATACGTATAACGTTTACGGACTTTTTACGAGATTTCCCTCGCCACTTCTTAACGGTTGGTAGCTTATCAATCATTCCGAACTCTACAAGTCTCTTTACCGCTCTAATAACCGTACTCTTACTTATTCCAACGCTATCTGCTATCGTTTGGTACTTCGCGAAACTGACGCCTAGCAAACGTAAACTGGATCTCCCGAAGAAACGGAGAACCTCGATTACGGAGTCGGGCTGCTCGTCCGCTTGTAACCGTGCTAAGTACTCGTATATTTTCTCGTCCATCTCTACCTTCGACGCAAAGGTGACGTGTTCCGCCAGTTCTTTTAAGTCGGTCGTAACGTAATTCATTCCGTGTTCCCTCCTCGTATAGAAGGCGCAGTAACCGAACGTATGTTCTTTAAATGGACAGACTTGCCGAATTTGACACTCGTCCATTTTTTCGATATGATTCCTATAGGCGTAGGGTGCATATCGTTGGCGTGTGGCAAGTCCACATCGTCGGCGGTTGCGCCTTTTTTTATGTCTTTTTATATGTCTAAGTCCTTTAATGGTGAGAAACTTTTATGTTTTTCTGAAACTTCGCTACTGAATAGATTCACGTAAACTCGAACCATTTCCATCGAAGAGTGACCGAGAATCTTTTGTAGTTCGAATATGCCTGCTCCGTTCATCACGGATAACTTCGCAAAAGTATGACGTAACGTGTGCGGGCTGCATCGAACCCCTTTAATCCCCGCTCTCTTTCCGTGAATAGCAACCAACCTTTGTAATGCGTTCCGAGTCATTCTCGTTTCATCGATAGTCACGAATAGGTGACCCGTCTCACACGTTCCTCTTATCTTTAGATACCGACTTAACTGCTCCTTCATTTTCGACTGTATAGGTACATAACGATGCAGGTGATTCTTCGTATTCCTGACGAATATTTGTCCTTCGCTTAACTTCACGTCTTCTACGAGTACCCCCGCAACTTCATTGAGCCTTAACCCCGTCTCCACTAATAAGAGCAAGTACGTGTAATCCCGTTGTCCCGTAAAAGTTCGTAGGTCTGGAGAGTTTAAGAGTTTCTTTAATTGCGTGAGGTTAAACGTCTCAATATTCGCTTTCCTGTCTTTTAATAACGGGTACTTCCGCATCGGATTATTGTCGATGTACTTTCCGTCATCCAGGAAGTTAAATAACGTGCGGATTGCTCGTAGTTTCGTGTTGATCGTTCCTACCTTTAACTGACGTTCATGCTTCATATCGTCAATGTAATCGTCGATGTCCTTACGTACGACTAGGTTTAAATCTAACGATTTCTCAAATCGAACCAAATAACGTCGAAAATCCTCGCATTCTTTTTGGTAGTAATGAAGCGTGAACTCTCGAAGTGCTTTCCGTTCTCCGTCGGCTAAGAATTTCTGTAAAGCTACGTCGAACGATATCTCCGTGCCTTTTAGCGTCCTTTCAACGGTTTCTATCTCGTACGGTGAAAGACGGTTATCCCGTCGATTTTTACGCATACAAAAAGCCCCGCCTTCCTTTTGATTTAGGAAAACGGGGCTTAACGTTGACTCGTTTAGGCACACGACCATTTTACGTCACATTAAACGCAAAAAAAGACGATACCTACGCTAGTAGATACCGTCTTATGTACGAATTTTAGTACCGGTGGCCGGGCTCGAACCGGCACTCCAGAGGAACACGATTTTGAGTCGTGCGCGTCTGCCAATTCCGCCACACCGGCATTTCATGGAGGCGGCAACCGGAATTGAACCGGTGATAAAGGAGTTGCAGTCCTCTGCCTTACCGCTTGGCTATGCCGCCATTGAAATAAGTAATTAGTAGATTATATTCAAAGTTTAACTTCTTATGAATTAACTGAGATGATTTCTGGAGCGGAAGACGGGATTCGAACCCGCGACCCCCACCTTGGCAAGGTGATGTTCTACCACTGAACTACTTCCGCTTATGATGGCTGGGCCAGCAGGATTCGAACCTACGCATGACGGTACCAAAAACCGTTGCCTTACCGCTTGGCTATGGCCCAAAAAATTATACAAAAAAATGGGGCGGCTGATGGGGATCGAACCCACGAAATGCCGGAACCACAATCCGGTGCGTTAACCACTTCGCCACAACCGCCACAAAAATAAAGCAGGGGTAGTAGGAATCGAACCCACATTGACGGTTTTGGAGACCGTAGTTCTACCATTAAACTATACCCCTATTTGTAATGTAAAAAAATAAATGGTGGAGGGAGTAGGACTCGAACCTACGAACCCGATGGGAGCGGATTTACAGTCCGCCGCGTTTGGCCAACTTCGCTATCCCTCCAAAAAATTAAAACCTCGTGGTGCCGGCCAGAGGACTTGAACCCCCAACCTACTGATTACAAGTCAGTTGCTCTACCAGTTGAGCTAGGCCGGCGAAAGAAAGGTGGCTCGGGACGGAATCGAACCGCCGACACACGGATTTTCAGTCCGTTGCTCTACCGACTGAGCTACCGAGCCAAACAAATGATGAACTAATTTAGTTCTTATCATTTTTAACTATTAGATAGTTTATGTAAAATGTGAATAATGGCGGTCCGGACGGGACTCGAACCCGCGACCTCCTGCGTGACAGGCAGGCATTCTAACCAACTGAACTACCGGACCATTTTGGTTGCGGGGGCAGGATTTGAACCTGCGACCTCCGGGTTATGAGCCCGACGAGCTACCGAACTGCTCTACCCCGCGATATTGTAGGTGAACTATTATGAAGTTCCCATAAGATTTTCAAACAACTCTTTGTGAGAGTCAAAATGGTGGAGGATGCAGGGCTCGAACCTGCGACCCCTTGCTTGTAAGGCAAGTGCTCTCCCAGCTGAGCTAATCCTCCAAATTGAGTGGTGACCCGTACGGGATTCGAACCCGTGATACCGCCGTGAAAGGGCGGTGTCTTAACCACTTGACCAACGGGCCAATCGAAATTTTATATGGCGGAGAGCGAGGGATTCGAACCCTCGAAACCGCGAAAACGGTTTACACGAATTCCAATCGTGCTCCTTCGGCCAGCTCGGACAGCTCTCCATAAATGGCTCCACCGGTAGGATTCGAACCTACGACCGATCGGTTAACAGCCGATTGCTCTACCTCTGAGCTACGGTGGAATAATTCTAAACCTGGCAGCGTCCTACTCTCACGGGGATCGACCCGACTACCATCGGCGCTGAAGAGCTTAACTTCTGTGTTCGGCATGGGAACAGGTGTGGCCTCTTCGCTAACGCCACCAGATCATTTGTTTTTTCTTTTTTCAGGGACAAGATACATTATATTGCCCTTTCAAGAAAATTTCAAGGGTTTTTAATAATTTTTTTATGAACCCTCAAAACTGGATAAGACAACATCATTCAAACAAACATTTTTTCCACGAATTTTTATAGTTAAGCCTTCGATTGATTAGTATCCGTCAGCTGCACGTGTCACCACGCTTCCACCTCGGA
>NZ_JBHSZV010000033.1:0-68714 GCF_042663045.1 Halobacillus seohaensis
TCTATTTTATTTTTAGTCTTTTAAAAACTATGTGGTTTTTCAGCAGCCTCCCCGCGTATCCCACAGGAGTCTCCCTCTTCCCCACCGCCCCTTGCCTTATATTTCCATCGGAACCGGAGCTGTTCTACCGTTACTATTATAGTGTGAGGGATCTGTTAAAACACCAAGTGTAGCCTGATATGTTCCGTCCCTCTTCTTCATGGCAAGGAGACTCACCGACGCCCACGGAAAGCAAGTTATTTCCCCGATCACCTTCTCCTCCTACCGATGACGAAACAGCCACACATTCTAGAAATCGAGTTTTCGCAAAAATAAGAGACCAAATCGTATGCGATTTGGTCTGCTAATTCATAAGTTCTTCACCGAAACGGAACTACTTACCTTAACTTATACCTATTTTAAAACTTCTTTTATATGATTAATTGCCCAGTCTAAATCTTCTTTTTCAATCGTAAGAGGAGGGGCAAAGCGGATGACATTTTCATGTGTTTCCTTACAAAGAAGTCCTTTTTCTTTTAACTGTTCACAGTAAGGACGAGCAGGTTCTGACATTTCTACGCCAATAAACAAGCCTTTCCCACGGATTTCTTTAACTTTTGGATTGTCAATTTTCTTTAATTCATCTTGCATATACGTGCCGAGTTCTAAGGAACGATCGGCTAAGTTTTCTTCTTCAATTACCTCTAGGGATGCCACAGATACGGCGCTTGCTAACGGGTTGCCGCCAAATGTTGAACCGTGGGAGCCTGGATTGAATACACCAAGAATATCTTTATTTGCGACTACACAGGAAATCGGAAAAACACCGCCACCTAGTGCTTTACCTAAAATCAGAACATCAGGGGAAACATCTTCCCAGTCACAGGCAAACATTTTGCCGCTCCGCCCTAGTCCAGCCTGAATTTCATCAGCGATAAATAGTACGTTCTCTTGCTTACAAACTTCATAAGCTTCTTTTAGAAAGCCATCAGGCGGCATGATAATACCTGCCTCACCTTGAATAGGTTCTAGTAAGAAACCTGCTGTATTTTCAGTTATTGCTTCTTTTAAGGCCTCCACATCACCATAAGGAATCACTTTAATACCAGGCAATAATGGACCGAAGCCTCGTTGATTTTCTTGATCAGATGAAAGGGAGACAGCCGTCAACGTCCGACCGTGAAAGTTTCCTTCACATGCGATAATCTCAGCCTTTCCATCGTCGACGCCTTTAACATCATATGCCCAACGACGTGCAGCCTTAATAGCTGTTTCCACGGCTTCAACGCCAGTATTCATAGGAAGAGCCATTTCTTTATTCGTTAGTTTACATATTTTTTCATACCATGGACCCAACTGGTCATTATGGAAGGCACGTGAAGTTAAGGTAACTCGAGCTGCTTGGTCTTGGAGTGCTTGAATAATTTTAGGATGACGATGCCCCTGATTGACTGCTGAGTAAGCACTAAGCATATCCATATATTTATTGCCTTCAGGATCTTCTACCCAGACGCCCTCTGCTTTTGAAATAACAATCGGTAAAGGATGGTAGTTTTTTGCACCATATTCTTGTGTTTGGTCAATAATCTGCTGACTATTTACTGTCATGATATCCCTCCAATTTCATTTGAAACTTCATGTTCAGTATAACAGGTTCAGTATTAATTTTCTTATTTATAAAAAAATTACATGGTGAAGCTTTTGATAGGAAAAAATGAAAATCTCATGGTAGTATAGGGATAGATTTATGTAATAAAGGGGGAACAAAAATGCCACATTTACATATTACCTCTTGGGTAATTGCTTTTGTGTTAATCGGATTGGTTACGACATTTACAAGAAGCGGAAACGAAAAGGCAGCGAAAATATCTCATATGATTTTACGAGCTGATTATTTATTAATTTTGTATTCAGGTGGATCATTATTTGCCGAGTACATGGGATCAAGCCAACTAGGCTTAGCCGTGATTAAACTTCTCGTCGGTCTTTGGATCATTGTTGCAATGGAAATGGTCAGTGTGAAGTACAAGAAGAAAAAGCCTGTTGCAGCCTGGTGGGGGCAATTACTAATTGCTGCGATTATTGCACTTGTTTTAGGATTCGGTTTCTTACCGCTAGGATTACTGCCAGCATAGAAAAAACATGCATGATGTGTACTACACATCATGCATGTTTTTTCTGTAAATATAGAGAGGGGGGTTAGACTTTAGTAGCTTTCACTGCTATTGGGGGTAACAAGTGCTAACTAAGTTAAATGATAATCATTCTCACTGGTAAAGTCAACTGTTTTAAAATATCTTTCATAGAAACCAAGCTTAGTATCATATCTTTTATTATGATGCTTTTTTTAATGTGAAAAGGATGGTGACGTGAAATGTGTGGATTAGTTGGTTGGATTGATAAGGATGCGAAGGAAGAAAATAAGTTACTCACTATAGATCAAATGGCTAAAACAATTAAGCATAGAGGTCCTGATGATTACAAAAGTTGGGTGAAGGGTATAGCGGGTTTTGGTCATCAGCGACTCATTGTTGTGGACCCAGATGGTGGAGTGCAGCCGATGGTGCGTCAGGCAAACGGTGAGGAATATGTACTGTGTTATAACGGTGAGCTTTATAATACAGATGAAGTAAGACAATTATTAAAAGCCAAAGGATGGACTTTTCAAGGACACTCTGATACTGAAGTAGTACTCGTTAGTTATATTGAATGGGGATCAAAATGTTTAGAGCATTTTAACGGGATCTTTGCGTTTAGTATTTGGGAAGTTAAGAAAAAGCGATTATTTTTATCAAGAGATCGTTTAGGGGTAAAACCGCTATTTTATAGTGAGCAAAAAGGTGGCCTTATCTTTGCCTCCGAAATCAAAGCCATTCTTGCCCATCCCCAACAACAAGCAAGCATTTCTGAAGAGGGGATTTTAGAAGTCCTTACATTAGGACCTTCACGAACACCAGGTCATGGTGTGTTTGATGGAATAAACGAGTTAAGACCAGGTTTTTGTGCCACATGGCAGCAAGGGAAATTTACGGTTGAACGTTATTGGAATGTTCAAAGTAAAGCCCATACTCACTCTTTGACGGAAACTATTGAACATGTAAGAGATCTTTTTACAAACGCAGTGGAACGCCAATTAGTGAGTGATGTGAAACTTGGTACTTTTCTATCAGGAGGATTAGATTCGAGCGCGATCACTGCCATTGCGGCTAATCATTATCAAAAAGAAAATTTAGGAAGATTGCACACTTTTTCGATTGATTATGAAGAACAAGAGAAATTTTTTAAAAGTAATTCGTTTCAACCAGATCGGGATTTAGATTATATTCAACTTGTTCAAAAGAAACATCAAACCAAACATTTTGCGTTAGAAGCGAGTGTGGAGGATCTGGTATCAAGGTTGGAGAGATCAGTTGAACTTCGTGATCTTCCGGGAATGGCTGATGTAGATTCATCCCTTCTATGGTTCTGTGAACGGATAAAAAACCATGTAACTGTTGGGTTATCTGGAGAGTGTGCAGATGAAATTTTTGGAGGGTATCCGTGGTTTTATCGGAAAGAAGATCGTGATCGTAATGGGTTTCCTTGGATTCGCTCTATTCAAGAACGAAAAAAATTGATCAAGCAGGATGTCAGTGATACGTATGACTTGGAGCAGTACATGATGCGACGATATTACGATTCCATCAATGAAGCCCCCCTAGTAGATGGAGAAACGGAAGCGGCAGCTAAACACCGTCAAATGCTCTATTTAAATATGAATTGGTTCATGCAAACCCTACTTGAAAGAAAAGACCGTATGAGCATGGGGGCGAGTTTAGAAGTGCGTGTGCCTTTTAGTGATCATAGACTCGTAGAATATGCTTATAATATTCCTTGGGAGATGAAGCACTTTGGAGATCAAGAAAAAGGTTTATTAAGAGAAGCCATGAAAGGAATATTACCTGATAAAGTACTACAACGAAAGAAGAATCCATATCCTAAAACATTTGATCCCAATTATACAAAAGTCGTCACAGCCTGGATGGCAGACATTTTAAATCAGTCTAATGCTCCAATCTTTGACTTATTCGATCGAAAAGAATTGAAATTACTAAATGAATCAGAAGGTAAAAATATAAATACTCCATGGTTCGGTCAATTGATGACAGGCCCTCAATTAATTGCTAACCTATGCCAAGTCAATCACTGGCTAAAAACGTATCAAATTAAAATTAATTAGATAAGTGAAGTATTATTGCCGTGCTCTTTTGAGTGCGGTTTATTTGATTTTATTGCACAAAAGTTTTGGTGGATTTGAGGAATCGTTGTAATCTTTTTAGCAATCTTCCACTTTCACATTGACGGCTGGAGGTACAAAAGGATACTCTTAAAGGCGTACGTTATACTTATAAGGGGGAGCGGGAGATGAGAAAACTCGGAACAGTTCTCATGCTTATTCCGTTTCTTCTTTTTTGCGCCCTTGACGTAGGTGCCGTTGAAAAAGAAGAGCGAAAATGGCAAGACGAAAGTATCTATTATATTATGGTTGATCGATTTATGAATGCAAATAGAGATAATGATTATGAAGTGGATACGGATGATCCTGACGCTTATCATGGTGGGGACTTACAAGGAATTATTGAACAGTTAGATTATATTAATGAGATGGGTTTCACTACAATTGAGTTATCACCAATAATGAGTAATCAAGAAATGGGGTATCATGGTAATTGGGTGGATGATTTTATGGCAGTTGAAGAGCACTATGGTACGATAGATGATGCAAAACAGCTTGTTGAAGAAGCTCATGATCGTGATATTAAAGTAATTTTTGATTTTAATGTTAATTTTACAGGTGATAAGCATCCATGGCTTGAAGAAGACGAGAAAACTGATTGGTTTAATGATATAGATGAAAATCAGGAACCAGTAGAAGAGTTAAATATAGACAACCCAGAGGTACAGCAATACTTATTTGATGTAGCCGAATTTTGGATAGACGAGACAGGAGTCAACGGATTTCGTCTTGAACCGGGCAAGAATGTTTCTCAAGAGTTTTGGTCAGGTTTTAATGATCATGTAAAGTCAATAGACAAAGATTTTTTCGTGCTAGGAGATGTTGAGAATGAGGATCCCACATCTGTTGCGGACTATGAATCAACAGGGATAGACAGCTTTGTAAATTACTCGTTTCACGAGAGTTTAATGAATGCGTTTAAATCAGTCGACGGATCGCTCGGTCCCTTATATGATGTATGGGAGCAAAATGAACAATTGTATGAAAATCCTATGGCATTAGGCAATTTTATCGATAACCAAGATCAACAGAGGTTTACCCGAACAGCGGTTGAGCATGGCGGCAATCCTATTACACGATGGAAATTGGCTTTAACACATATGTTTACTTCCCCTGGAATTCCAATGATGTATTACGGAACGGAAATTCCTTTAGACGGTGGGCAAGCCCCAGAAAACCGTCGGATGATGGATTTTAAAGGTGGAGATGAAGAACTGAATCAGCGTATTGAAAAATTAACATCCATGAGAGATGAATTTCCAGCATTAACTCGAGGAAGTTATCAAGAGCTATATAATGAGGATGGACTAGCTGTATTTAAGAGAGAATATGAGGAGCAAACCATGGTCATTGCCATTAATAATGCTTCAGCTACTAGGACGGCAGATATAAGCGATCTTCCAGATAACCAACAAATGCGTGGATTGCTGGAAGATGGAGTTGTGCGTCAATCCGACGATGGTGTTTATAAATTAGGGATGGAGCGCGAATTAGCTGACGTGTTTGTTGTGGAAGATGACCAAGGCTATAACTGGTTATTTATTGGTTTCGTAGGTGGAGTTTTATTTCTTTTTGTTACGGCTATCACGTGGATGAGTATAAAAAGTAAGAGAGCTTCCAATTTGAAAGGTGATAAATAAAAGGAAACGTATGGTGATTTCCTTGCTTTGCTACAATTTAGAGGTAAAAAATAAGCCTGACCAGTAGTCAGGCTTATTTTTACTCGGGGCTTTTATTTAGGAAGAATAGAGCAATAGTCCCTGGACCAGCATGAGCTCCAATAACAGCACCGACCATTTCAATGTGAATTTCTTTTGTGCCGAACTCTTCACGAATCATTTCAGCCAATTTCTCAGCAGTTTGGATGTCGTCCCCGTGACTAATAGCAAGGCGTTGTTTATTTAAGTCAACACCTCTTTCTTTCATCACATCCACCATCCGTCTAAGTACCTTTTTGCTACCACGGATTTTTTCAAGTGGTATTAGTTTTCCGTCTTCCATATGGAGGAGGGGTTTGATTCGAAGCAGACTGCCAACAAAGGCAGCTGTTTTACTGACTCTTCCACCACGATACAAATATTCAAGGTCATCAACGGTGAATATATGTTCCATGTGTTCCGCATGAAAACTTCCGATCTCAACAATTTCTTCAAAAGTTTTCCCTTCTTTAGCTAATTCAGCAATACGTAAAATGATTAAACCGTATCCGAGAGAAGCAGCTTCCGTATCAATGATTTCAAATTTAGCATCGGGGTATTCTTCTTTCACTTCCTGTTCGACCATTTTGGCTGTTTGATATGTACCAGATAATTCTGAAGAAAAGGCAAAATAAATAAACTCTTGTTCTTCCTTTACATAGTTGATAAATGTATCGCGAAATGCTTGTGGGGAAACTTGGGAGGTTTTCGGTGATTCCCCATCCCTCATTAACGAATATACTTTTTCAGGGATAATCGTCTTTCCGTCTTCAAATTCTTCCCCTCCAATGGTGACACTTAAAGGTAAACAGTCTACGTTGTAATTTTGTAATGTTTCCAATGATAAGTCACAAGCTGAATCACACAAAATTTTAACCATAATTTCACCTACAGTTCATAATATTCTATACTTTTTAGTGTAGGCTTAAGAGAGGATATAGTAAAGGAAAACCTTTCTATGTTCGATGGTTAAGGAAAGAGTTCTAAGGGGAACGATAAGGAAAAGGCTTGATTTTCGTAACTAGTGGTGATAAAAAAAGAATAGCGTCTTTATGCTAGATTGGAGGTCGTCATGTTTTCATTTGAGTTAAAACGAATATTGGTCGTAGTATTAGGAGCCGCTTTTAACGCGTTATCGTTAAATTTATTTTTAATTGAAGCGAATGTTTACGCTAGTGGATTTACTGGTGTAGCACAGTTGCTTACAAGTATTTTTCAAGATTTTTTGGGGATACCTGGAGTTAGTACAGGTCTAATCTTGTTCTTACTTAATATTCCTGTTGCGATACTAGGTTGGTATAAAGTAGGCAAAGGTTTTACAGTTTATAGTGTTATCTCTGTTGGATTTACCACTTTCTTTTTAGAGGTCATACCTGTTTTGCAACTATCAGGGGATATTATTCTTAACGCTGTATTTGGTGGAGTCCTTGGTGGTGTAGGTGTTGGGATGACATTAAAATGGGGAGCTTCAACAGGTGGTCTTGACATTGTAGCCATGATTTTGTCCCGCATGAAAGATCGCCCGATTGGCATTTATTTTTTAATTATTAATAGTGCAATTATAGCGATTGCAGGATTGTTATATTCTCCAGAAAATGCTCTTTATACATTGTTAACTTTATATGTTACAACGAGGGTTATTGATGCAGTCCATACGCGTCACGAGAAGTTAACTGCAATGATTATTACAACAAAAGCAGCTGATTTAGAAAAAGCAATTCATGCTAAAATGGTACGAGGCATTACGACATTGCCAGCCAAAGGAGCGTTTACTCAACAAGACAAAAATATGCTTGTCATGGTAATTACCCGTTATGAACTCTATGACTTGCAACATATTATCTCTGATGTAGATGCTCAAGCGTTTACAAATATCGTACAAACAACTGGAATTTTTGGTTTCTTTAGAAAAGATGACAAATAAAAATTTACTTAGAAAAGGGTGTGTTTGAACTGAATAAATGGTTTCTTTTGATGACAGGTATACTCGCTGTGCTTTTAGTTGGATGTACAAATTCCAATTCCGAAGAAAATTCAGACAATGAAAAAGATATAAATAAGGAGGAAGAAACTTCAGAGGGAGAGTCTGAGGCTCAATCTGAAAATATTGTATCCTTAATAGAACAGCTAAGTTTCGATGCTGAAGTAAGCTCGTCAGAGGGAGTAATAAATTTCTCCTTTTTCATCGAAAATGAAGCGGATAATCCAATGATATTAGGATTTAATTCAAGCCAAAAATATGAAATTATTTTGGAAAGTGAAGACGGGGAAGAGGTTTATAGATATTCTGATGACCAAGCATTTTCACAGCAACTTACAACAGAAGAACTTCAACCAGGCGATAGAATGGAAGCCGATGAAGTGTTGGAACAAGATTTGCCGACAGGGGAATATGATGCCACTATGTCGTTTTTAGTTACTTCGATTAATGATCAATCCCTTAATACGATCCCTTTTGAGATAACAAAGTCCATCACAGTTGGGCAAGCAGAAGGTGACGACACTGAAGCTTCACAATCCGGTGGGGAAATAGTGTTTCGTGAACTTAGCATATCTGGGGAAGAAGGGCAGTATACTATTTCTGGTGAAGCAAAAGTAAGAGCAGGTGAGTTTTTCTATCGAGTAGAGGATGGACATAATGTAATTATTGAAGAAGAATCGGTCCAAGTGGAGGATCCTGACGCAGAATGGTCATCATTTGAAACTCAGGCTGACATTGTTTCAGAAGACCTACCACATAAAGGGGCTCTAATTATTACAATGTATGATACAAATGCAGAAGGCCAAGAAATTAACATGAATTATGCCCAATTAGAAAATTTTGATAATTAGAGATGCTAGAAAAAAACAAGGCTGACATTAAGTGTCAGCCTTGTTTTAAATCGAATCATATTAATAGCCGTGTTCTGCTAGTACGCCTTCAACTTTGGGAGTAAGTACGTCCCAATCTGTGTCAGGTAGTCTATTCACTGTAATGAAGTTTTGAAAGCCAAAAACATTGTCTACGCCTTCTAGACTCATTAGTTGGTTCATAATTTCAAAATCACTTGTTTGACCGGGCATTACAGATACACTGCCATCTCCTTTAAAGATAAGAGACTCAGTTGTAAATTTACGTGCATTCGGGTTTGGTGTTTCTTCGACAGTAATTGCCATTAGTATTCCTCCTATTCAACTTCTCTTTTTATTTTAGCAGAAAATGTTGAAACACTAAACAACCAGCTTCTTATTTCAAAATTATATTGTTCGTGTGTTACAATATGGACACTTTGAGGGAGGTATTATATGGAAGCAAAATTAATAGATGTATTACAGCCGATTAAGGATAATGATTATGCATTACCTCAAGGATTAAGTTTGTCAGAGTTAACGACTATAATGCTACAGCGGATTGGCTCTCCAGATCCTGTATTAAGAGATGATCTCATTCACTCGTTATTTACAAACTTTATCAAACGAGATTACTACAATAATGATCAACTTAAAAATGTACTAAATTCTATATTAAATAAAAACTATTTATTTCACCGTATAAAAACGTCAAAAAAAGAAGAAAACGCTGTGTTTAAGCGAAGTTTCTCCGTTCTACTGATTCCAGCGATTATGTATAAACACCAAGAAAAGAAATTTCTGGAAGAACGGGAGATACATCGAGTTTGGGAAAATTTAAAAAGGTACATGGAGCAAGAAAAGGATCACAGGGGATATATCGAAGGAAAAGGTTGGGCTCATTCTATGGCTCACGCAGCCGATGCCTTGCATAGTGTGGCATCATGTGAGGAAATCACAAGGGAAGAAGTCAAAGGGATGCTTCCTACGATTCAGGAACAATTTTTGATTGATCAGCCTTATTTATTTGATGAAGAAGAACGAATGGTAACAGCTGTTATAACAATGTTTGAAAAAATTGAGCCACAAGAGCGAATCGATTGGCTCGAAACTTTAATTTATGAACGAAAGTGCTGGAGTGATCCCAAAGAGGAAATAATCATTAATAATAGTAAGCATTTTCTTAGAGCGTTGTATTTTCGTGTGATCGATGAAAAACCTATAGACCATGAAGCCTATTTAGAGGTTTTACTTAGGCTATTAAGGGAATTAAGATTGCAAGAAACATACTAAACGAAAGTAGAGGAACAATGATGGTCAGGTGGGGGATCTATATAGGCACAAACTCAGGCTTAGCATTGGGACTCTACATGTGGATTGTAGAATTAACTTCAGAAAAGCAAGTGTATACCTTGTTAATGAATGTCGATTTCATTCCTATAATCGGTTCTATTGAATGGCCGGTTTTTATAGAATGGATGTTCCATATGATTATTTCCTGGGGAATAGGTATCATATTTTGTTATATTTTCATGAAAAAAGTAACAGCGACTAGTAAGCGACAGTGGAAAGTTGCAATTGTCCTTGCTGGATTTGCTGCCCTGACTTACTTTCCTTTAACGTTACTCTCAGTCCAGGAAACGCCTCGAATTGCTGATATTGTTGCTATTTCTTACTGGTTAATTGGTCACATGTTATATGCAATAGTACTAAAATTATCCTTTTATCGAACATGAAAACAGACATTGTTAGGGTCATCCTACCAATGTCTGTTTTATTTTTTTAATCTTTTTGAGGACGATGCCTGCAGAAAAACGATCGTGACAGACCCTGCAGCGTAACGAGGATGCTTGAGGCTTTGTCAGGGGAAAGGCTCAAGCATCCTCGCTATCAACCATTAATACACAATCTAGGGTTTTAACGGAATAAAATAAGCAAACTTACTTAATAATGAAATTAATATTGTTTTTTTAAAGTCGAAATAAAAAAGCTCTATAATGAATGCTATATCAGTAGCTCAGTCAGGAGAATAAAAAAATGCGCTCCATTCTCTTTTTGAGTACCCTGAAGTTGCGACACAAAAAGGCAAAAGAGAGAAGGAGTGCACAATTATTTTATCATAGAGTTGTGAAAGGGGATGCCGGTGGGGAGCGTTTCCAGACGGTTGTAGATGATGTGGAAAATAAACAGATCGTTGATATTCGTCCGCAGGAAAACGAATTGTATTCAGGCTGCGGTGGCATAAGCAACAAACTATGCGAAAGCAGCTAAATCAAAAGGGTGATGGAGATTCTTCTCCACCACATTTGACAGAGAACCAATAAAAGGAGGGTGTGAATATGATCAAAGAAGCTAAATGTTTAATATTTGATTTGGACGGAACGCTCTATGAGGATACTCACCATTTTGAATTTTACGCTAACCTACTAAAAAAAGAGCTAACCTCAGAGAAGCAAAATGATTTTAAGAAGGATTACTTAGAAATTATGGCAGGTGAACATCCGCTAACGATAGGAAAAGCCTATGATCGCATCCATGATCAAATTCTTAGTATCGACCCATACACGGATAGGGTAGTGGCTGTTCATGAATGGAACGGAGAACAGTGGGAAGATGAGAAAGTCCTTGAACGATATAACAAACCTGTTACTTATGATTTTGAAAAAGTAATTGCTATTGGTGATGGGTGGTGGTTACCGTTTTCAGTGGCTAACCACTACGGGTTAAGTTTAGAAAAATGTTATCAATGTTATATGCTAACAAAAGAATTTATGGTTTCTGAACAATTTGTGTTAACAAAAACACCAGGACTGAAAGCTTCTATGGAAAAATGGAAAAAGGAAAAATGGCTTGTATTAGTGACCAATAGTGAATTGTACGATGTGAACAACCTTTTAAGGGAGTTAGAGTTAGAAAATATTTTTGATCAAGTAATTTCTTCAGCTAAAAAACCTACATTAACAAAAAAACACTATGGCGACATTTTGCTTGCATATGAATTATTTCCAGAAGAAGTGATCTCGATCGGGGATAATTTTATTAATGAAGTTGCTCCCGCGCTTACTAAAAACATGAAAGCAATACTTATCCAACCCAATGCTGTTACTTATAATCATCCAAATTTAAAGGTTGTACCGAGTTTTAGAAACGTCTTACGACCAGAAACTTTAACAAAGTAAAAAAAGATCAGACTCCGAAGAGTCTGATCTAATCAATCTTAACGCATACTGTTATGCTCAGCATCAAGCTTCTGTTCTAACTGCTGTAGCTCTTGCTGTTCTTCTTGAGAGCATTGGCTATATGCAGATTGAATGGCTTGTTTGGCTGCTTGCATATCTTGCTGACCTGCTGCATGACCATTATTTTGTCTGTTCGTCATACGATTGACGGCGTTACGTGCGTTTTCAAATAGGGAATTAGCCATTTTAAAACCCTCCCACCGTGTGTTGATCGGCTTCCATTTCTTTACGTTTTGCTTCGGATAGCCGTTTTGGTTCCATTTCGCTTTCTTTAAAAGGTTGTACTTCAACCCGCTGTTTTTCACTTTGCTGTTGCTTATCCATGACATTCGCCTCCTGTCATAAAAAAAGCCTGAACGCTCTTTTGCGTCCAAGCTTAGTATGGCTGGGAGGGATATCTCTACTCAAGGAAAAAATTAACTTACATTGCTTTTCTGTTGAGTTTTAAGTATTCAGTTAGAAATTCCCCAATTCCATTGTCTTCATTGGTGCCAGTTACAAAATTTGACCTGTTTTTAAGTTCATCAATTGCATTGCCCATCGCAACACCAACGCCTGCGTACTCAATCATCTCATAGTCATTATCTTCATCACCAAATGCAATAATTCGGTCTTGTGGGATATGATAATAATGAGCAATCTTCTTAAGACCAACGGCTTTGTTCATACCAGCACGAACAATTTCAATGACATGCCAAGGAGCTCCCCATTTTCGGTGCTCGATCAGTTCAGCATGTACATCAAGTTCATCTCGGAGGGCTCTAATTTTTTCCTCTTCTGGATGAATCAATAATGAAGTGGGGTCATCTTGTAAGTTTGATTGAAGGCGGCCGATCGTTATAGGGTTTTCATCATTTGTATGGAAAATTTTCATGATTTCCTCGTCATACTGGTCTAAATATACAGTGTCCCTTACTTCTGCTAAGATATTTTTGACACCAAGTTCATGACATGTATGGATAATTTTATGTGCTGTACGTATGGATAGGGGGGAGTGTATGGCATCCCAATTCCTATCATTAGGGTGGTGGATAAGGGCACCGTTAAAATTAACCATTGGAGTTGTTAACCCTAATTCTTTATAAAAGTCAATACTTGCACGGTGTGGGCGACCCGTTGCTATACAAACAATGTGTCCTTTGTCCATTGCGTCTGATATGATTTTTTTAGTTTCTAAGTTAATTTGTTTATCATCTGTTAATAATGTACCGTCTAAATCTAAAGCAATTAAATGTTGACTTGTCATCCTATTCACCTCATTCATAGTGTATCGGGAAAGGATTGGGATTGCAACGAGTGGGAATGGCAATACCTAATCCTTTCCAATTTTTAATACCGATGTTACGATATTAATTATACAAAAAAACATGTAAATTTCTATAAATAAAATGTAAAGAATGTAGGAAAGGAATCAAGAAAATGATTGGTATACATCGAGAAACACTAAGAAATATTCCCACGTTAGTAGTGGTAGAATCTGCAAAATACGATCAGCCCTTACCCGTTTTTACATACTTTCACGGGTTTACTTCTGCAAAAGAGCACAATTTGCCCCAAGCTTTTTTACTTGCTCAAAAAGGCTATCGCGTAGTTTTACCGGACAGTCTTTATCATGGCGAACGAATCGATGATTTATCCAAAAGAGAATTAAGCTTCAAGTTTTGGGATATTGTTTATCAGAACTTAAAAGACCTTCAAGAAATAAAAGATGAGTTAGATCAAAGGGAACTGATTGAAAACGAGCGGTTTGGTGTAGGCGGTACATCAATGGGAGGAGTGACAACAAGTGCAGCTCTGACGATGTACCCGTGGATACAAGCGGCTACAGTGATGATGGGTTCACCAAAACCAGTAGAATTTGCTCAAAAATTGATTAAAGATGTTGAACGAACTGGATTGCAACTTCCTATTAATGAATCAGAATTAGACGATCTCTATAGTTCACTGAACAGTATTGATTTGTCGGTTCAAAAGGATAAGTTGAGAGAACGTCCATTATTTCTCTGGCATGGAGATGCTGATCCTGTTGTTCCTTTTGAACATTCGTATGGTTTTTATAATGAAGTGGCGAACTCTTACAGAAATCCTGAGAACATTCGCTTTTTACGAGAAGTAGGGGTGGACCATAAAGTCAGTCGATTTGCTATTGTTGAAATGGTCAATTGGCTTGAAATGGTTCTTTAAATTCGTAATTTTATATAGAAGGAAAGAAAATTTAATCGTAAATCATTGCTTTTAAATATCTAATTCACCCACTAATAGAAGTATCACTTTATTCTATGGTCTATTTTGTTTATAATAGAGAGTGAACAAATGAGAAGGGGGTACTGTTATGGATACTGCACTTGAAGAAAATGTTATGGGCGCCCTTGAAAATGTAATTGACCCTGAACTAGGTATTGATATCGTTAACTTAGGTCTTGTTTATGGATCTGACATGGACGATAATGGCAATACAACAGTGACAATGACATTAACAGCCATGGGTTGTCCATTAGCTGGTCAAATTGAACAAGATGTTAAACGTTGCCTTGCCGACCTGCCAGAGGTTAACGAAGTAACGGTTAATATTGTTTGGAATCCACCTTGGACGAAGGATCGCATGAGTCGTTATGCGAAAATTGCACTAGGTATTCCAGATTGATAAGCAAAAAAGCCCCTCCTTATCGGCAGGGGCTTTTTATAGTTAGAAAGGACGATCACCAATGGGTCAACCGGCTATTTTTCAAATCGTGGGATATAAAAATAGTGGAAAAACAACTCTGCTAAGTGAATTAATTCGCTATGGGAATGCTAAAGGAAATCAGGTTGCAGTCATTAAACATCATGGACATCGAACACCTTTAAAGCCTATGAAAACATCTACAGATAGTGATTACCTCCATCAATGCGGATCTTTGATCACCACCGTGACAAGCCCCGATTCACTACAATTACAGATAAATAAAGAACTTCCGTTAGTACGTATTATAGAGTGGTACAAAATGTTAGAGCCAGATGTCATCTTTATAGAAGGCTATAAACAGGAAAATTACCATAAAACTGTTATTATAAAAGATAAAGAAGATATAGAGTTACTAAAGTTAACAAAAATACAAATGGTATTTACTTGGGATGAAAACTTAATACCAAACCTAGCTGTTCCAGTCTATAATATCCATCATTGGAAAGAGCACATCGATGAGATTTATTCAACAATTGAGGGAGGAAATTAATATATGGAGAAGCTTTTTCAAATAATAGAAGAACCGATTTCCATTGAAAAAACAGTAGGACTCGTTTCCAGGCGAGACGCTGGTGCGATCAATACGTTTATCGGTACAGTACGTGAATTTACGAAGGGGAAACGTACATTATACTTAGAATATCAAGCTTACCAATCAATGGCCGAAGCAAAATTAGCTGAGATAGGTAATGAGATTATAGACCAATGGCCGGATAGTAAAGTAGCTATCACTCACAGGGTCGGACGATTAGACATAGAAGATATTGCGGTTGTCATTGCTATCTCGACTCCTCATCGTGCTGATTCCTATGAAGCAAGCCGCTATGCCATAGAACGGACTAAAGAAATAGTTCCAATTTGGAAAAAAGAACATTGGGAAGACGGGGAAGAATGGATCGGGAATCAGACTGAAACGAAGTCTTTTGTATCAGGAAAACCAGAAGAGGGGGATATGTGTTGAATAAAATTTTATTTTTTGCCGAGTTGCAGGAAAAAATCGGGAAAGAGTCTGTAGAGATAGATGTTACTGGGAAAACAGTTAAACAGGTGAAAGAGCTGATGGATTCGGAACACGGTTTAGTGAAGGTCCATGATGCGATGACCGCTATTAATGAAGAATTCGCCACGAGTGATATGGTGATTGAAAAAGATGATGTTGTAGCGTTTATCCCGCCAGTTAGTGGGGGGTAAGAAAAAAAATTATCCTCTAACAAAAAGTAGTTCAGTTTTAGAGTACAAACATCCACCTTGTACCCTCTAACTGAACTACTTTTATTATATGAATGAGGTCGTATAATCTTATTCATATCACAATAACATTCAAATTATAAGAACATCCAAACGAGGCCACCTACGACAAAACAGTATAGTGCAAAATATTTTAAATTTCCGTTAGCCATAACGTTCATAAACCATTTCAATGAAAAGTAAGTCGCTACAATAGATGCTAAGAAAGCCACGAGATAACTTGGCCACATGGTGGAAATGTCAACTAACAACTCATCAACCGACAGTAGCATCGTCCCTAAGCTCACTGGGATATACAATAAGAACGAAAACCTTAAGGCTGTCTCTTGTTTCATACCTAAAAGCATCGCAGCAACAATCGTTGCTCCTGATCGGCTAATTCCTGGAATCAATGCCACAGCTTGAGAAAGTCCTACGATTAAGGCATCCTTCCAAGTTAACATACCATCACTTTTAAGCCCACGTATATTTCGTATCACCCAAAGAGCAAGTCCGGTTATTATTAAGGTAATGCCAACGGTTTCCGTACCTTTTAAGCTATCAAATACATCGCTAAATAAGATCCCAATAACCCCAGCAGGAATTGTTCCTATAATTAAATATACAATAAAGTCAAAATCATCTTTTTGCCGAGAATCCTTTGTCATCAAAAATCCGATCCCATTTCGGATTAGACGAAGGATGTCTTCCCGATAAATAATTAAAACGGCAATCAGTGAACCAAAATTGACTAAAACTTCAAATCCATATCCTTTTAAATCTAAGTCCATTAATTTTTGAACAATGACTAAATGCCCACTCGAAGAAATGGGAATAGGTTCAGTAAACCCTTGAAAAATTCCTAGAAAAAGATACTTTAAAATCAACCATAATTCTTCCATTATAACTTGTCCCCCTTGATTGAACTCACGAAATAATACAGTTCGTTGTTTCCTTTTCATATATGTACGATAATTAAATATTTCTCATCACATGTTACAGTCGATTAATTAAAAATTATCTCCCTTATACCATAAAAAAACGCTGCTAACTTAAAAAAGGTTAGCAACGTTTTTTTTGAGTGTTAGGCTTCTTCGTTAATAGCACCTTCACCAAGTACAATTGCGGCAACGCTAAATAGAATTGTCATAATCACAACCTGAAGGGTAGAAAATTCTGCTCCTCCCATGTTGCTAACAACATATGCTGTCATAAAACTTAATAGAAAGGCCCATAAGACAGCCCAAATTATCCGCATAGTTACTCACCTCATTTTTTACACATTCTTCATTTATTCTACCAGAAGGTTCATAAAAAATAAATATGGAATCGCTTCAACTTTAATTATTTTGCAGATCAAGCTGAAGGCTTCTATCAAATAGGAAGTACACTGATACTGGAAGTTCTTTTTATCTAGCATGATTATTTAGGACAACGAATAAAATAAAAGAAAAGCGTAGAATGGGGGGGCATTCGAATGGTTGTCGTTTTATTCAACTGTTTTCACTGGGTTGGGTACCATTTAACGAGACAACTACTTCACAATGGTCATGAAGTTGTTGGTGTAGATTTGATTGATGATACCAAGAAGGAACAACTCTATATGTATGTAGGTCGTAATAGTCATTTTCAACACTTTAACACAATTGAGGAGCGTTTTAATCATAGCCACCATTCAAAAGATGAACCTAAGTTTCTTATCTCAGACGAAGCAATTAAAGTGGAATATGAAGACTATTCTTCAGATGATATTCTAATAAAATTCCCACCTTTATTCGGAGAATTTATGGATATGGAAGAAAAAGAAATTGACACGGTTGATGATTTAAAGATATGGATTTTGAACAATGGTGCAGTTTATATAGAAGACTTTTTAGAAGCAATTATTCATCATTTAGAAAATGGAGAATTACGGTTACAACAGGATGTTTTTCAGAATACTAGTAGAGAAGAGCAACCTCCAGAAGTATTAGAACGAATTTGGATGGTGCATAAAAACTTTAGCTTACCATCAAATAAATTTCTATAAATATTTACTTATAGAAAAAGATCCCTATAATATAAGGAAAGATAAATTTATAGGGGTGTACGTTTTGTGAAATTATATAAATTATTAAGTATTATTTTAATAATGATCATGACTGGATGTCAGCACAAGCCTGTTTTCGGTCAACAAGATAAGGCTGGGATGCTCGTCGAGACGAATATAAATGATCAAGCGTGGGGGCAACAGGGATATAAAGGGTTAAAAGCTATACAAGAAAAATTTGATATGGATGTTTATTTTAAAGAAGGCGTTCAGACCCTTCAGGGGACAAGAGATGCTGTAAATGAATTAGTTGATCAAGGTGTTACTGTCATATTTGGCCATAGCAGTCTGTATAGCAATCATTTTAAGCAAATCCATAAGGAATATTTAGATGTCCAATTTATATATTTTAATGGGGGATTTACTGCAGAAAATGTGACCAGTCTGAATTTTAGTTCAGATGCTATGGGGTTTTTTGGTGGAATGGTTGCTGGAGAAATGACAAAATCAAATCGTATTGGTTTAATTGCATCGTTTGAATGGCAGCCTGAAGTCGAAGGATTTTATGCTGGAGTTAAGCATCAAAACCCTGAGGCGAAAATCGAGTTAAGTTATACTAACGATTGGGGAGCTGTAGAAAAAGCTCTTTCTTCTTATGAAACAATGAATAGAAAGGGAGCGGATGTATTTTATCCAGCGGGTGACAGTTTTAACATCCCAATTATAGAAAAGGCGCAAGCGGATGGAAATTATGCGATTGGTTATGTGAAAGATCAATCGCATGTGGCTGAACGTACAGTGTTAACAAGCACAGTGCAACGTCTTGATCATGTGTATGTGTCAGCCATGGAGCGTTTTCTTGACGATGATCTTCCTGGCAAACCTCTGACCTTTGATTTTCAAGAGAATGCTATTGAGTTGGGCGAGTATAGTCCAGCTGTACCATCAGATCAGAGAGAAAGGGTCGAAAAAGCTGTCAAAACGTATAAAAACTCAGGTAAATTACCTAATGAACTTTAAAACAAAAGGGTTTATTTAAAACGGTCGTTTTTAAGGTTACAAACATTAAATAAAAACGAAGCAGTCCAGTTCACATATAAATTGGGCTGCTTCTTTTTGTTGATTTATAAAGGTTGTAGATAGTTGTAACAGCATCATGGTTCCGTTTTAGAAGCAGTGAAAAGGGTATCAATGGAAAGCGATCAGAAATTTCCATCCAATCAACAAATCCCTTTTAGACAATATGTTTCCTGATAAGGGACCAGTCCATTTTAAACAGCTTACTTATCGATAAAGTGTCAAGCAATTCTAGTATATTTGGTCGAACACCATGACTTGCGGAAACCTTACTAATGAATTAAAATTAGTACCAAGTCATAAGATTTGATATAAGATATTACCTTTAAGGGGATGAATATATGAATGCTGGAATCATCGGTACAGGTCACTATGCACCTGAGAAAGTATTAACAAACAAAGATATGGAAAAAATTGTTGATACAAGTGATGAATGGATTCGTACACGTACAGGTATTGAGGAGAGACGTATAGCAGAAGATGATATGGATACGTCTGACATGGCATTTCGTGCAGCACAAAATGCATTAGAAGAAGCGGAAATCACCGCAGAGGAACTTGATTTAATTCTTGTTGCGACAGTAACACCCGATAAACCATTTCCGTCCGTAGCAACCATGCTGCAGGACAGATTAGGTGCTAGAAAAGTAGCTTCTATGGATATAAGTGCAGCTTGTGCTGGCTTTATGTATGGCGTGATTACGGCGAAGCAATATATTGAAACAGGAGCTTATAAAAATGTGCTTGTTGTTGGTGTCGAGAAGCTTTCTAAAATTACCAACTGGGAAGATCGTAACACGTGTGTGTTATTTGGAGATGCCGCTGGAGCAGCTGTGATTGGTCCTGTAAGTGATGATAAAGGAATTCTTTCATTTGAACTCGGTGCGGATGGAAGTGGCGGCCCTCATTTATACCAAGAAGACTACCTTCATATGAACGGACGAGAGGTTTTCAAATTTGCAGTCCGTCAAATGCCGGAATCATCAGTAAACGTAGTTAAAAAGATCGGATTAAAAGAAGAGGATGTAGACTATTTAATTCCTCATCAGGCAAACATTAGGATTATGGAAGCAGCTAGAGAGCGCTTAGGGATTCCGATAGAGAAAATGTCTGTTAAAGTGAATAAATATGGAAATACGTCTTCGGCTTCCATTCCGCTTGCTATGTCAGAAGATGTCAAAGAAGGTAAAATTAAAGATAATGATCTTGTTGTACTCGTCGGATTCGGCGGTGGCCTTACTTGGGGTGCCGTTGCACTTAGATGGGGAAAGTAATCAAGGAGGAATAGTGTAATGGAAAAACGTCGTGTCGTAATTACCGGAATGGGAGCTGTTACACCAGTCGGTAATTCGGTGGAAGAAATGTGGAACAGTATTAAATCCGGTGTATCCGGAGTTGGCGAAATTACAAAAGTTAATAAAGAAGAATATCCTGTGCATGTAGCTGCAGAGTTAAAGGATTTTGATCTGACAGGATATGTTGATCGTAAAAGTGCACGCCACATGGACCCATTTGTACAATATGCAATGGTTGCTTCTCATATGGCTGTTGAAGATGCTGGTCTTGAAATCAATGAAGATAATGCTGCACGTACGGGTGTTTGGATTGGATCTGGAATCGGTGGAATGAACACGTATGAATCCCAGTTTGAAGTCTTTCAGAAGAAAGGCTACCGTCGTGTGAGTCCATTTTTTATTCCGATGATTATTCCTGATATGGCAGCAGGACAAGTGTCCATTGCTTTTGGGGCTAAAGGTATTAACTCTTGTACAGTCACAGCTTGTGCTTCCGGTTCGAACTCCATTGGCGATGCATTTAAAGTGATTCAGCGTGGGGACGCTGATGCAATGATAACAGGGGGAAGTGAAGCACCGATGAATAAAATGTCATTTGCGGGCTTTGCTTCAGCACGTGCACTATCACTTAATGAAGACCCTCATACGGCTAGCCGTCCGTTCGACAGTAACCGTGATGGTTTCGTAATGGGTGAAGGTGCTGGAATTCTTGTCATTGAGTCACTTGAATCCGCCCAGAAACGCGGAGCCAAGATTTATGGAGAACTAACGGGGTATGGATCGACGGGAGATGCCCACCATGTGACTTCACCTGCACCGGAAGGGGAAGGTGCTCACCGTGCTATGACTGAGGCGTTGCATGATGCTGGAATTGATCCGGATACTGTGGACTATTTAAATGCCCACGGTACTTCAACTGATCTTAACGATAAATTTGAAACAATCGCTACAAAATCTGTTTTTAAAGAACATGCATACAAACTACCGATATCTTCTACAAAATCAATGACGGGCCACTTACTTGGTGCTGCTGGTGCTATAGAAGCGATCATCTCTTTAAAAGCTATTAATGAAGGAATTATTCCACCAACGATCAACTATGAAACTCCAGACCCAGAATGTGATCTTGATTATGTACCGAATGAAGCAAGATCTCAAGAAGTCAACACAGTAATGAGTAACTCATTAGGCTTCGGCGGTCATAATGCGTCACTTATTTTCCAAAAGTTTATTGGAGAATGATTAAAAAGTGAGCCATAGTTATAATAAGTAGTTCCGTTTCGGTGGAGAAACATACGAAATAGCATACTAAGTAAGAGACCAAATCGCATATGATTTGGTCTCTTACTTTTCCCTGATAATTCAAGTGTTATGGGATATTAACACTTGAATTATCATACAAAATCGCACGTGCTAATTACTATGTTAATTGGTAAAAAATAATTGAAGAGTCTGTGAAGGATTGTCCTTAAACTAACAGAGCAGTACTGTTAAAGACTCGATTCCGAGATAATGGTGTGGAGAAAGGGGCGGTGGGGAAGGAGTCGCTTTCCGTGGGCGTGCGCTGAGCCTCCTCAGGCTGGCGCCTTCCGGGGTCTCATCTAACCCGCGTATCCCACAGGAGTCTCCCCCTTCCCCACCGCCCCTTGCCGTATGTTTCTATCGGAATCGTGCCATTCTACCGTTACTGTTAAAGTATGAGGTATCTGTTATATCTATTGAGCTACTTAGATAAGTAGGTGAAAAACTTGGTATGGCTAGGAGCTTAACTGGCGTGTATGCCTACCCTCACCACCTCTCTTTGTAAGACCGTTTCCAAATTTACATTACAGGTTAATTTGATGTCCTAAGTGGCGTTTCAATGGCAATATTCACACAGCACCCCGATTTTCATAAAAAGGTTTCCCATCCCCCATTCTTCGATGAAAAGTAACGGAACCGCCATTCTTTTATTCCACAGTCAGTGGCTTTAGTTTAACAAGAAAAAACGCTTGGATATTAAAATCCAAGCGTTTATTTTTGTGCTATTTATACTGTTATTTATGGTGATAAACACACTGTGTTTTAAAGTTTTCTCCACGGTATCGGAACTACTTAATATACTTAAGAGATCTCTTATATTCATTATCCAAGGAATTCTTGCAGTACCTTAGCGCTTTCCTCTTCATCATGTTCGAGGACTAAACCAATAGGATATGGCTTACGCTCGTTCCAATAATTATCATCTTCAGGTAGACTTAAGGTATCAATATTATTAACTGGATTTAAAATCATATCTTTTCCTAAATCTAAAATCTTTCCACTGCCAACATTCGTATCAATATAAGGCTGTATTGTACCAACTAACCTTGGAGCTTTCATTACTCCGTTAATAGAAACAAGCTCATCTTTTAGCAGTTTAATCACTTCTTGCTGTCGTTCTACACGTCCGAAATCACCTTGTGCATCACTCCGAAACCTTGCATAACCAAGCAGTTCTTCACCATCTAGATTATGTTTACCCTCTTTTAAGTTAATGTTTGTATCTCCAGATTGATAATGCATGTCTTTTTGAATGTCTACTTCTACACCATCAGGAGCTAGTGTATTGGCAATATGAGTAAACCCGTTAAAATCGATGATTGAGTAGTATTCTATATCAATACCGAAGTTCTCTTTAATCGTTTGGCGCATAAGTTCAGGTCCACCAATCGCAAAAGCGGCATTTATTTTGTTATCGCCATGTCCTGGTATTTCAACATAAGTGTCACGCATGATAGAGGCAAGTTTTGCTGTATCACCATTTTCGTCATATTGAGCAATCATGATCGTATCTGAACGTGATGTTTCATCGTCTCGTTGGTCAACACCTAATAGAAGTACATTCGTCTTCCCATTATTGTTACTGACACCATTAAATTCATCTTTATATTTACTAGATGTCTCATCGAGAGTGACGTTACTTCCATCATCACCAGATACTTTTCCTTGAGATTCCTGTTTACCCATCATATATTCATACCCTGTATAACTTAGAACAGTAATAAACATAAGAAAAATAATTGCTATAAAAATCCTCTTTTTACGCTTTCGTTTGCGTCTGGTGCGTAAAGAGCGTTTGGCTGCCATTTGAATAATCATCCTTTCTATCAAAAAGCTCCTTTATTAAATTTACCTGTTAATAGCTATGAAGTAAAGGGGAATTATGTAGGAATAAGGCGTATTTTACGTGACATTTATATTTTTTTCCTACATATACTAAATTAAGCTTTATGAGGGGGACAAGCTATGTGGCATTGGCTTCTATTATTAGTAGGATTTGGTTTCTCAGTGGCAGGAGGAACCGTAACCATTACTTATCTAAATCTTGTCCCCGCTGGACTAACGTGGGTAGAATTTCTCTTGCTCATTAAATCAAGGCCAGAATGCTATCTATTTCCTGTCGGCATGACTGTTATCGTGATTTCACTTTTATTTATGAAGGATTAATTTACTAAATGATGGATCTTAAGAATAAAAAACCCAACATTGGTCATAATGTAACCTAAAGAGTCCAGGTAAGAAAGCGAGGTTACGTTATGTTATATATGCATGATTTATGGGTGAATTGGTTCGAAGGAGAAGAGAATGGTTATAGTGTTTGTCAATTTCATGAGTGGCGTAAGGAAGACGGAATTGAATTAGTTGACCAGATTCCATTATTATTGATCGATGATCACTTATTTCACTTTATTGAAAATGATCTTCAAGAACTGCCTAAATCCTTACTCGAAGATATTTATAGACGGACTTATATGAAGAAAAACCAGGAACGTACTACAATTGATTACGCAGCAGTGGTTACCAATGGAAAAGCAGTTCTAGTTTTTGATACGTTAGGATATTCACTTCCCGTCAAAAAAAGCAGGCTTATTCCAAGGCAGGAACGTCTCGTATTTGATATGGTAGAAGGAAAGCGACCATCTTATTATGAGATAGATAACCCTGTCCCTAAAGAATATCATATCCTATCATTATCACCAGAAAATATGGCAGGGCTCACCCGTAGGGAAAGACAGTTAAAGCAGCTTCTCATGATGGCTCTTGATCAATTGAGACATTCGGATCATCCTGAAGAAGTAGGGTATTGGTTGACCGAATGGGATCCATCTCAATATGAGTTTATTAAGGAATTAACGACTGAATCGTCCTGGCAGCAACTTTATTATGGGACATTAGAAGGCTGGAGCAAGCAACATGAGGAGCTGTGCGGAAAATTAATTAAAGGTCAGCCTTTCTTTGAAACCATGTGGCAATCAGAAAATCAAACAGATTCCAAGCATATAAAAAGCCAGAATTGAGCATTCGCGCTCAATTCTGGCTTTTCCTTGTCTATTTCTTCTTCTTCACTCGACCTAAGCCCATAGCTTTCTTGGCTTTAGCTAGCATTTTATCAGCCTTGAGGGAAGCATCCTGAGCTCCTTCATCTAAAATGTCATCTAATTCATTAGATTCAATCAGTTCCTTATAACGTTCTTGAATAGGTTTTAACACGCTAATAACAGACTCTGCCACACCTATTTTAAAGTCGCCATATCCTTTTCCTTCATACTTATTCTCGAGATCTGCAATGGTATGGCCTGTACAAATGGATTCAATCGTAAGCAAATTGGTAACACCAGGTTTATTTTCTTTATCGTATTTTACAATACCTTCCGAATCAGTTACCGCACTTTTGATCTTTTTCAAGATTTTATTTTCTTCATCTAGCATGGAAATAAAAGCTTTTTGATTGGCATCTGATTTACTCATTTTTTTTGTTGGATCTTGAAGGGACATAATTCTTGCGCCTTCTTTAGGGATGCGTACTTCTGGAATTGTAAAGATATCATTGTACTTATTATTGAATCTTTGGGCTAGATTGCGTGTTAATTCCAAGTGTTGCTTCTGATCATCACCAACAGGAACGATGTCAGTCTGATAGAGCAAAATATCTGATGCCATTAGGGGAGGATAGGTTAATAATCCGGAGGAAACAGCATCCTTCCCATCTGTAGATTTGTCTTTGAACTGGGTCATACGTTCGAGTTCCCCTATATAACTGACGCACTGCAACATCCATCCTAGTTGAGTGTGTGCAGGTACTTCAGACTGAATAAATAAAGTCGAACGATTCGTGTCGATTCCCGATGCAAGGTATAATGCAGCTAGTGATTTAATGTTTTCTCGTAGCTTTAACCTGTCTTGGGAGACCGTGATCGCGTGCTCATCAACAATACAGAAGTAACACTTGTAATCATCTTGTAGATCAACAAAGTGTTTCATTGCTCCCAAATAATTTCCTAGTGTTAATGTGCCACTAGGTTGAATACCTGAAAAGATTGTTTTCATATCCATCCGCCTCTCAAATTTTTCATATAAAAAAGAACCAATCGTTCCCCTCCAAAATGGAAGGGACGATTGGTTCGCGGTGCCACCCTTGTTACTTTTTTAATAAAGTCAGCTCGAATCGTTAACGCCGAATATACGTATCTGCTCCAAAGCCCCAATTCATTTTATTGCGCTTAACTGTTCACAGCATCCACAGTCTTTCTGAAAAGCGTCATAATAAAACTACTTCACTTTATCCACACAGTTGATTATATAAATTCTTGAACAAAGTATAGTTGATTGTCATAGGGATTGCAAGCATGTCTCTTAATTATAATAAAAGGTTAATAAAACAAGCAATCCAATGAGTAAAACAATACCTTGAAACAGAAAAAAATGCATAAACTTCTTTTTGAACATCTGAGAGGGAAGAGGTTTCTCTTCAAAATCATCCATATAGTCACCATTATTCGAGATTCGGTTCGTTACTTTTCGGAAACTATAAGTAATAGCGTCAAAAAAACCACCTTTAATGATCCATAGAAATAATCCAATACTTATATAGAAAAAACTAAAATAGAATAAGAAGTCAATTAGTGTGACTAAGTCAAATGTAGAAGCGGTTAAAATAATGAAAGCAACTATAAAAAAGAGATTTAATACAACGAACCCCCATTTATTTCGTACAAAACCCAATACTGACACATCCTTAAAGATCATACAATCAGTAATAATTATAACACGCAAGAGAAGACAAAACATATTCTTGTTTTTCAAATAATATCTGAAAATTCATTCATCACATGATCATGCACTACTTATACAATGGGGATAGACGAGAAGACTTCTCCTAATAATAGTTTTATAATAGTAAGGGTTGCTTATTATTCATACCGTTGAATAATAACAATTTTTAGGTAAATTTTTTGTAAAATAAACTAGGTATAAAGTCGTGTTTTATGTCATGTAAACGTAACAATAAAGGGTTTTCACTAATTTTTTTTAAAAAAAGGAATGCAAAATAATTAGAAAACTTGTATAATTCGATATGTGGACAACTTGCCACATCAAATTTATGAACTTTTTAGGGGAGGTCATTTTCTACATGAAGAAAGCAAATTGGTTATTGCTAGTACTTGCACTAGTACTAAGCATGTTTCTCGCAGCTTGTTCTGGAGGCGACGAATCAGACACTGGTTCTGATAGTGACGCTGACAGCGGTAGCGACGGGGAAGACACAGAGGAATCATCCGGTACGGACGACGAACAAGTACTTAACATTATGGAATCAGCTGAAATACCAACTATGGATGCTTCCATGGCAACAGACGCCGTGGCATTTCAATTTCTAGGTTCTACAATGGACGGGCTTTACCGTCTTGGTGAAGATGGTAAGGCAGAAGAAGGTATTGCTCAAGATCACCAAGTTAGTGATGATGGTATTACTTGGACGTTTGATTTGCGTGAAGACGCAGTATGGTCCAACGGAGATCCAGTAACAGCACATGATTTCGTTTATGCATGGCAGCGTGCCGTAAATCCTGATACAGGATCAGAGTACGGTCCATATATGCTTGGCGGAGTTATTAACAATGCAACAGCAATTGCAGATGGCGAACAACCTATTGAAGAACTAGGTGTAGAAGCTACTGATGATTATACTTTAGAAGTTACACTTGAAAAACCGACTCCTTATTTTGAGTCTCTTACTACATTTGGTACGTATCTACCGCTAAACCAGTCTTTCGTTGAGGAGCAAGGTGATGATTACGCTCTTGAAGCAGATGCTCTAATAGCGAACGGACCATTCAAATTTACTGAATGGAATCAGGGTGAAGGATGGACCCTAGAAAAGAACGAAGATTATTGGGATGCTGAAAGTGTTCAGCTTGACCAAATTAACGTAAGCGTAGTTAAAGAAGTTTCTTCTGGTGTTAACCTTTATCAAACAGGTGAAGTTGACCGTGCGGGATTATCTGCTGAATTTGTAGATGAGTATCGCTCTGATGAAGATTTCCGCATTGAAGAAGAACCTACTTTATTCTACTTGAAAATGAACCAAGAAAACGAAATTCTGAGTAATGTAAATGCTCGTAAGGCGATTCAACATGCTATTAATCGTCAAGCAATGGTAGAAACGATTCTTAACAACGGTTCAATTCCTGGAGTAGGCGATATTCCACAGAACTTTACTACACACCCTGAAACAGGAGAAGATTTCCGTGATATCAATGGTGATCTAATAGGATCTGATGCTGAAGCCAATCTTGAGGAAGCTAAAGAATATTGGGCTACAGCTAAAGAAGAGCTAGGCATCGAAGAAGCCGAACTTGGCTACTTAGGTGGCGATACTGAAACAGCTCAAAACATGGATGCTTACATTAAAGCACAGCTTGAACAACTTGAAGGCTTAACTGTAAATGTTCAGTCTGTACCTTTCCAAGAGCGTCTAGATCGTGATACTGCAATGGATTACGACCTACAAAACTCTGGTTGGGGACCTGACTATATCGATCCAAATACCTTCTTGAACATGTGGGTAACAGACGGTGGGAATAACAAAACTGGTTACTCTAGTGAAGAATATGATGCTCTTATAGAAGAAGCTAATAATGAACTAGCACAAGAGCCGGTTGAACGTTTTGACAACTTCCTAGAAGCAGAGAAGATGCTAATTGAAGAAGATGCAGTTCTTGCACCTCTTTATCAGCGTGCTGTTGCTCAGCTTTGGAAGCCTTATGTGAAGGACGTTACTGTTAACCCAATGGGTCCTGATTACACTTACAAATATGCACACATTGAAGGTAAAGAATAAAAATAGCCAAAAACAAGCTAGATTAATAGGAGAGAGAGTATATGCCCATTACATTGGCGTATACTCTCTTTTTCCCTGTTAAGAGAATATTCGGATAATAAACAAATTTCAGTTAATTCAGATGAAATATGACAAGAAGTCTACTATATAGGAGGTGCTGACATGACGCGTTATATAATGCAACGTTTAGTGTATATGGTTATCACAATGGTACTAATTGCGACCTTTACGTTTTTCTTGATGAAACTTCTACCGGGAAGTCCTTTAAGTGCTGCAGATAAACTATCTGAAGAACAACAGGCGGTCGTATTAGCTAAATATGGATTAGATGATCCTATTCCAGTTCAATATTTTAATTACATGGTAAATTTAGCTCAAGGAGATTTGGGAATCTCATTCCAGTTTGATAATAGGGAAGTAACGACTATTATTATGGATCGAATTGGTCCATCCATGCAGCTTGGCATCCAAGCCATGATCATAGGTACCATTTTAGGTATGTTATTAGGTTTAGTCTCAGCCATTTATCATAACGGCTTTCTAGACTATGGATCAACGTTTACTGCCGTTCTCGGTCAATCCATTCCGTCCTTTGTGTTTGCAGGGATTCTTCAGTATTTTGTTGGCGTAAAGTTAGGATGGTTTCCGGTCGCTCTATGGGGAACTTGGCAGCACACGGTATTGCCGACTGTAGCATTAGCTATATTCCCGCTCGCAATTGCTGCCCGCTTTATGCGAACAGAAATGCTAGAAGTCATGGGGTCTGATTTCATAACAACAGCTCGAGCAAAAGGTGTAAATAAATTTGGGGTTGTATTTAAACATGGTTTACGTAATGCTTTAATACCCTTAATCACAGTATTAGGACCTTTGGCTATTGGATTGATGACAGGTACACTAGTAATTGAGAACATCTTTGCTGTACCAGGTATTGGGGAACAGTTCGTTAAATCAATCAATACGAATGACTTTCCGATTATTATGGGTACAACGTTGTTAATTGCATTCCTTTTTATCTTCATCGTCCTGATTATTGACTTGCTTTATGGAGTCATTGATCCGAGAATTCGACTGGCAGAAGGAGAGTAGTTCCTAATTATGGATAATCACAAACCAAATAAAGATTTATTTGTACCTGTAGATACGAAAGAAAATGAAGGCGACAAAATCAATCGGAAAAGTTTATCGTTTTGGCAAGATTCGTTTATTCGTTTGCGAAAAAACGTAGGGGCAATGTTTGGACTAGTTGTCCTGATCCTTTTAATCTTAATGGCTGTATTTGGACCGACACTGAATCAATATGATCAGTATGAACAAGATTTAACTCGGGCCAAGATGCCTCCGAAAATAGATAATTTAGGTTGGCTAGGATTTGATGGTACATTAAGTACTGTACAAACTGCAGACACGGTCGAAGAGGCCGAACAAAAAGCTTATATGCGTTTTAACAATCAAGAGGATTTTATTGATTTAAATACTGTAAGTGGTGGTAGTGAAGGACAACCTGCTGAAGTTGAAGGTGTATATGATGTTTATGGTGCTAAGAACATGGAAGATCAAAACTTCTGGTTTGGTACCGATGGTTTAGGTCGTGATCTGTTTACAAGAACATGGGAAGGTACAAGAATTTCCTTATATATTGCTTTCCTTGCTGCTGCTATTGATATGATTATTGGGGTAGCTTACGGTGGTATTTCTGCCTATTATGGCGGGCGTGTAGATAACTATATGCAGCGTATTATTGAAATTTTAATTGGAATACCGAACCTTGTTGTAGTTATTCTCATGATACTCATTCTTGATCCTGGGATACTATCGATTACGATAGCCTTGACGATAACCGGGTGGATCTCGATGGCTCGTATAGTCAGGGGACAAGTTCTTAAATTGAAAAATCAGGAATTTGTCCTAGCTTCACGAACATTAGGAGCACCGGACGGAAGAATTTTGAGAAAACACTTAGTCCCTAACGTCATGGGTCTAATCATTATCAATACAATGTTCACGATTCCGTCTGCGATTTTCTTTGAAGCGTTCTTAAGCTTTATCGGACTTGGGTTGCCAACGCCGACAGCATCACTAGGAACGCTGATCGACGATGGATTCAGTTCTTTGCAAATTTATCCACACATTTTATTATTCCCAGCTATCGTTATATCATTAATTATGATTGCTTTTAATATGTTAGCTGATGGTCTTCGCGATGCGTTTGATCCGAAGATGCGCGAATAGGAGGTAGGTGTACAAGATGGAAAATTTATTAGAAGTAAAAAATATGCATATATCCTTTGACACCTATGGTGGTGAAGTACAAGCTGTACGAGGTGTTAACTTTAGTGTTAAAAAAGGTGAGACCTTAGCAATCGTAGGAGAGTCAGGTTCAGGGAAATCAGTTACAACGAAGGCGCTCATGAAACTGATTCCAATGCCGCCAGGAAGAATTAAAGAAGGCGAGATCATTTTTGAAGGTCGTGACCTTACAAAGCTGAGTGAAAAAGAAATGCAAAAGATTCGAGGCAAGGATATCTCTATGATATTTCAAGATCCGATGACATCCTTGAACCCAACCATGAAAGTAGGAAATCAAATCATGGAAGGGCTAATTAAGCACCAGAAAATGAGTAAATCACAGGCGAAGGTACGTGTTCAGGAACTCTTAGAATTAGTAGGAATTCCAGATGCTGAAAATCGCATGAAACAATATCCTCACCAATTTTCTGGGGGAATGCGTCAACGTGTGGTTGTGGCCATTGCTCTTGCTTGTAACCCGAAGTTACTTATTGCTGATGAGCCAACCACAGCGCTAGACGTTACCATTCAAGCTCAAATTCTTGAGTTAATGAAAGATATTCAGAAAAAAACAGACTCTGCGACGATTTTTATTACGCACGACCTTGGTGTAGTGGCTAACATAGCTGATCGTGTGGCGGTTATGTATGCGGGGAAAATTGTAGAAGTTGGTACGGTAGATGATATTTTCTATAATCCGAAACATCCGTACACATGGGGATTATTAGGATCCATGCCTTCTCTTGATAGTGAAGATGACGAATTGTATGCGATCCCTGGTGCACCACCTGATTTGTTAAATCCACCAAAAGGTGACGCATTTGCTCCACGTAATGAATTCGCTATGGAAATCGATAAAGAACAAGACCCACCAATGTTTAAAATATCGGATACTCATTATGCAGCCACATGGTTATTGCACGAATATGCTCCAGATATCGATCCTCCAGAAGCTATAAAAAAACGGATGGCAGCCATGTCCGCAAACTCTTCTGACAGTGGGAAAGGTGATCGTTTATGAGCCAGGAAAAATTATTAGAAATTAAAAATTTAAAACAGCATTTTAAAACAGGACGTCATAGTGTTGTAAAAGCCGTGGATGGACTTACTTTTGATATATACAAAGGTGAGACATTCGGCCTGGTAGGAGAATCTGGCTGTGGTAAGTCAACAACAGGGCGGAGTATCATTCGTCTTTATGATGCAACAGATGGCGAGGTGCTTTTCAAAGGGGAAAGTGTGCACGGTAAAAAGAATCGTGAGCAGCTCAAGAAGTTTAATAGAGAAATGCAAATGATTTTTCAAGATCCATATGCATCTTTAAACCCTCGTATGAAGGTCGCTGACATTATAGCAGAAGGTATGGATATCCATAACCTAGAAGCAGGTGAAAAGGAAAGACAAGCTAAAGTGGAGGAACTTCTAGAAACGGTTGGCTTAAATAGAGAACACGCTCACCGTTATCCACACGAATTTAGTGGAGGTCAGCGGCAACGTATTGGGATTGCAAGAGCCCTTGCTGTAGATCCATCTTTTATCATTGCAGATGAGCCCATTTCTGCATTGGATGTATCAATTCAGGCCCAAGTTGTTAACTTGCTGAAGCAATTACAAAAAGAAAAAGAATTAACTTATCTATTCATTGCCCATGATCTATCTATGGTTAAATATATTAGTGATCGTATCGGTGTTATGTACTTTGGAAAGATGGTTGAGCTAGCTAATGCCGACGATCTCTACAAACACCCAATCCATCCGTACACGCAATCACTTTTATCGGCGATTCCGCTACCCGATCCTGCATATGAACGTTCTCGTGAACGATTCACGTATGATCCGAATGATCATGATACGAGCGAAGAGCCGGAATTTAGAGAAGTACGCCCGGATCACTGGGTGCTATGTACGACGAAAGAATTTGACTACTACAAAAAAGAATATAATGCAGTGACTTAACAAGTTTCTTAAATCGAGAGGTCTTGCGCTTTGGTGCAGGACTTCTCTTTTATATTTATGGGGAATAGGTATTTGGTAACGTTATGGAAAAATTCATTAAAAATGCATTTCAGGTCTGTTCATTACATAGGGTTCTCTTATATAATTAATATTGTAGATAAAATATAAGATTGGGAGAAGGTATTAAAAATGGGGAAAGTACATCTAAAGAAAGTCATCCTGGTAGGTATTTTTTTCTTAGGAGCAATGCTTTTTATACATAATTCTGAAGTTGCTGCTCAAAGAGAAGCTAAAAATCATACAGGAAAAGAAATTCAATTACAATCGCTTGAAATACCGGAGAAAATTGCCCGGTTTGTATTCAATTCAGGTTTAGAGTTCGACTATCCCGACGCGGTACGAGGGATTTATGTGACAGGTCCTTCAGCTGGGGGAGCTAAGATGGAAGAGTTAACAAAACTCGTGGAGTCTACGGATCTTAATGCAATGGTTATTGATGTGAAAGAGGATCATGGGAATATTTCATTTAAACCTCCAGAGGACTCACCCTATGCAGATATTGCTGAACCCTACATAGATGATCCTAGGAAAATGCTTGAAGTTTTAGAGGAAAAAGGTATTTATCCTATTGCCCGTGTGGTTGTATTTAAAGACAATCTACTTGCCGAAAAGCGTCCAGATTTGTCTTTCACTAAAAATGGGCAACTATGGAAAAATGGTCGTGGTGAAGCATTTGTCAATCCTTTTGAAAAGGAAGTATGGGAGTACAATTTGGAGATCGCAAAATTAGCAGCTGAAACTGGCTTTCAAGAAATACAATTTGATTACGTCCGTTTCCCTGAAGGCTTCGGTAATCGTGATGAAGAACTCGATTACGGCCAAGGGGATTATGCAGATTCCGAGAAAAATGATATTAAGAAGCGTGTGCATGCAGTGACAGATTTTGTGGAATACGCACGTTCTGATTTAAGTGATTATGATGTAGATGTTTCAGTCGATATTTTTGGTTATTCAGCCACAATTGAAGAAGCGCCAAACATCGGTCAAAATTTCTCGCAAATCTCAAGCAACGTGGACGTTATTTCATCAATGATTTACCCAAGTCACTGGGGGCCTTATTTCGGTATAAATAAACCTGATACAGAACCTTATCGTATTATAGATGAGTATGCACAAGTTGAAAATCAGGTCTTAGGTGCGCTGGAAGAGAAGCCAGTTTCCCGTCCTTGGTTACAAGACTTTGAAGCGCCATGGTTATACTCAGGAGCAACCAAGCAATACGGAAAAGCTGAGGTAGAAGATCAAATTCGTGCATTGAATGATAATGGTATTGAAGAATATTTACTTTGGAACGCGAGAAATAATTATACAGAGGGTGTCGATTATACACCTTAGTGAGAAAAGGCACTGATACCAGTGTCTTTTTCTTGTTTAGTTGATTAAACCAAAAATTTGTCGATAATTTTAGTTGCATCAGTGACAAACGGCTAATTTTACGATAAGCGATCACTTCGAACCCGCTACAAAAGCACTTTAGTTTTGCTTAGTTCTTCTACTATTGGAAGAAAATATCATTCGTGCATTTAACAATGAATAGTGAATCAGTTATAATAGAAATATCAATTGATAAGGGAGTAGATCAATGAGTTGGTATAAAAAGTTAAAGCAGTACTTTCCGGTGGAGGAAATGAAGTCTGAAGAACACATGGAAACACTTTTAAAAGAGAAAAGTGATGTCTACTATAAGGATGAAGGTGAGCATCATGTTTTAATGTATGCAGAGTTCAGTTCTTTTCTTTTTATCGACTATGTTTATGTTTCCTCTGATGCTAGAGGTGAAGGGCTTGGGCATAAAATCATTGAAAAAATGAAATCTAAAGGTAAACCGATCATTCTAGAGGTGGAGCCTGTAGATTATGACGAGACAGATACTGCTAAAAGATTACATTTTTATCATCGAGAAGGATTCAAGCATGCACAGTCCATTGGTTATACTCGACGTTCACTTGCCACAAATGAGCCTACTCCAATGGAAATCCTCTATTGGTCTCCTGAAGATTCATCTGAAGAAGAAATTTACGAGCAAATGAAGAAAATGTATGAAGAAATTCATACGTACAAGGATAGTGAGTTTTACGGAAAATCTTATCAACCAGTGGATGAAGTATTAACTTTAGATGAAAACCGTGACACAGATGATATTTTAAAAGATTTGAGAAAAACCTAACGGGAAAATCCCTGCCTAGGTAAAGGCAGGGATTTTCAATCGTAAACAGTAGTTGAAAAAACTTTTATAAATTAGTTTGAAAAAGGGTTTAAAAATCTGCAAAAGTGGTACATTATGATATATCCAGTCAAATGAAGATTAAATAAAAATGTAAGCCTTTAACTTACGAGCTATATAGATTTCAGTTGACAAATATGTTATAGTATTATTGTAAGATTAGATTATACTAATTTTAAATTAGGAATCTGCTAAATAATGTCTCACAATAAATTTTCGAGGAGTGAAGTATCTGTATGGTAACACTTTATACCTCACCAAGTTGTACATCATGCCGAAAAGCAAAAGCATGGCTTGAGGAGCATAATATTCCTTATTCTGAAAGAAATATTTTCTCCGAACCATTAACGATTGATGAAATTAAAGAAATATTAAGAATGACTGAGGATGGAACAGAAGAAATCATCTCAACTCGATCTAAGGTATTCCAAAAACTAAAAGTTGATTTTGATCAATTACCTATGCAGGATCTTTTTGATTTAATCCAAGAAAATCCAGGCTTGCTTCGTCGTCCGATTATTATTGACGATAAGCGTCTACAAGTAGGTTATAATGAAGATGAAATTCGCCGTTTCTTACCTAGAAGTGTACGTACGTTCCAACTTAAAGAAGCTCAGCGTCTTGTAAACTAAATAAAAAAAAACTGTCCCGATCTAGATAATCGAGACAGTTTTTTATTTTTGAATAACTTGTTTATTGAAAAAATATCCGGTTAATACTGTTAGTAAAACAATCAATATAGGAAAAATAGTAATTAGTGGTGTAAGTGTGTCAACATATTGTGAAACGTGTGGATCTTCAAGAATCATTTCTGCTGCAGTAAAGGCTAAAATGCCTGCCCCGATGTAAACAAGCATTGGAAACCTTTCCATTAATTTTAAAATGATGCGACTACCCCAAATAATTATGGGAACAGATATGAGTAAGCCGATAATCACCAATGTGATATTTCCGTGTGAAGCTCCTGCGATTGCCAAAACGTTATCAAATCCCATAACTATATCAGCAAATACAATAGTTTTGACTGCTGAAAATAAGTTGTCACTACTCTTGATGGATGAAGAATCTTCATTATCAATGAGAAGTTTGATTGCTATATATATAAGGAGTAATCCACCTACTAAACGAAGGTAAGGGATATGCAAGAGGTACAAGGCCACAGTGGTTAACGCCACTCGGGAAACGATGGCTAGGCCTGTCCCAATTAAGATGGCCTTGTTCCGTTGGTGTTCAGGTAAATTGCGACTAGCAAGAGCAATTACAACGGCGTTATCGCCTCCTAAAACAATGTCGATGCTTATGATGATAAGGATGGGTTCAAGCAAGTCCCAATTCATTAAAAAAACACCCCTCTAAGTAGTGACAAATTTCAAAAAATAAGCTAAAATGGTTAATCAATCATCTTTACATGAATTGATAGCGAATTGGTTCTAGTTATCCGCTGATTAAAAGCAATTTGTTTTCCATTTTCGTTATATTGTCATACAATAGAAGTACATCAATTATTACTAAAACATCATGAAGGTTGAAGCTTTGACCTGAAGGGTAAAGATAAATATATGCGATTTAGGGTTACGATCCCTTCCGCCAATTAGATGATAGAAGGGAGAGAGAAAAATGGAGATCGAACGCATTAATGAAAACACCGTTAAATTTTATGTTTCTTATCAGGATGTAGAACAATTAGGATTTGATCGTGAAGAAATTTGGTACAATCGTGAGCGCAGTGAACAACTTTTTTGGGAAATGATGGATGAAGTGAATGATCAAGAGAACTTTCAAGCCGATGGTCCGCTGTGGATACAAGTTCAAGCTATGGACAAAGGTCTAGAGGTGATCGTTACTAAAGCGCAGGTTTCCCAAGACGGACAAAAGCTCGAACTCCCTAGTGATGAGGGTAAATCAATTGATGTACCTGTAGACGAAAATCTGGAAAACTTACTTGACGATAAATATAACGATTCAGCATCTAACGGAAGTAAAGAGGATGAGAATACGGAAGAGGAGTCATTAGCTCCACTTCAATTCACATTACGTTTCAGTGAGTTTGAAGATATCATTCAGCTCAGTCATTATATGGATAATAAGGTTGAACAAGTGGATCTGGCATTGTACCACTTTGAAAGTGCCTATTATTTATATATTCAGTTTAATGATGAAAATATGAGTGATAATCAACAAGAAAATATTTTAAGTCAATTAATGGAATTTGGACATGAGTCTTCTGTGACAATTTACCGTTTACAGGAGTACGGAAAAGAAATCTTTGATGAACAGGCGTTACATCATATAAAAGAATATTTTCCGGTTGATCGCTAAGGGCACACTCATTTTGTAGTGTGTCTTTTTTTTGTTGGTTTTTGTTACAAAAAATATTGATGCCTTTTTATTTCGTTAAATCCCCAGATTGTGGAAGACTCAGCTTCGAGACATTCCGGTGTTTTCCGTTACAAAGGATGGCGTATGAAGGTCCGGGAAATCACTCGCTTTCCGTGGGCATGTGGTGAGCTTCCTCAGGCTACGCCTTGCGGGATCTCACCGATCATGGTCATCCCACAGGAGTCTCGCAATTTCCCGGACCTTCTTGCCTTCGTGAGGAGAACGGAAGCATCGGATAAGCTACTTCACGTGAGCTTGGTGTGGGGTGAGGCTTTATTTTATAGCTTAGGTAAGACGCATTCTTCTATGGGGAATTCGTTCATTTCCATGTTAAATGGGGTGGCTTTGAAACGATGAGACTCCCGCGGGAGAAGGAGCTAGGCAAGACCCCACAGGGAGTGACAACGACCGAGGAGGCTTGACAGTTCCCCCGCAGGAAAGCGAGTTGTTTCAAAGCCACCCCTATCCCTTATACGGTAACGAACCCCCGTGATCTCGGAATCGAGTAATCAAAAATCCTAGCCGATTGTTGAATAAACTTCTCCCTAACTAACTTACAAAGACCAATATTAACGCTTAACATTGCTTTTTTTGTTAGAAAATAAAGGTTTTTTACTAGATTTGTCGAATATATATTAATTAGGAGGTGACCCATGTTTTATGCTAATGATGAGAATGGAACTCTAACTTCGATTTACCAAAAACCAAAATCTACACTTCAACAGTTAAAAAAACAAACCACGTTTTATTGCCCCATATGTAACGAAGCTCTAATAATACGTTTAGGAAATACAATGACTCCTCATTTTGCTCATTTACCAAGTAGCCAGTGTGAAATGAAACAACGTGGCGAAAGCGACTACCATGATTCAGGAAAGTGGCTGCTTTATCAATGGCTTAAAAATCAAGGATATGACGTTAAAGTAGAGGCGTATGTACCCGAAATTAAACAGAGGCCGGACTTATTATTTACTGTAAATGACAAAAGAATTGCCGTAGAGCTTCAATGTGCAACCATCCCAACTGATCAGGTTGAAAGCCGAACAAAGGGCTACCATGCTGAAGGTATCTTTCCCTTATGGATATTAGGAAGCAACCAACTTCAACGAAAAGGAAAATATCAAATCAGTAACCACTCTTTTCACAAATCCTTACTTTATTCCTTTCATAACCAATACCGCATGTATTTTTTGGATGTGACTGCAGAAACTATTGTTATTGTAAATCGTATCATTGGGTCTTCTGCAACAAACAGTTTCGCAACATTCAAGAAACTCCCCCTTACTAAATTACGATTTCCCCAATTATTTACGCCCACTAACTCTTCTTTGACCCCCTTTTATAAGATGTGGGAGCAACAAATGTATCGGTATCGCACTCTTTATAAGAAGGATACAGGGAGTAAGGAAAGGCAATGGAGACAATACGTTTACTTAAAGGGCTTTCACTTTTCTTTAATACCAAGCTTCTGTTTCCTACCTGTGAAGAGCCAATCTATGGTGTTTGACCAGCCATATATGTGGCAAACTCGGTTCATCATTGACCATATCATGTCAAAACAAAATGGAGAAAGAATTACAGTTCCTAAGATACCTTCACAAGCGACGGCTAATCTATACGTTCCTAAAGTGATAGAGGAGTATTTGCTGATTTTAGAGGAGCTTGAAATTGTTTATCGGCAAGACAAGCAAACGTGGGTGAAAATGCAAGATATAGTTTTTCACAAGACAGTTGAAGAGGCGGTTTCGGAAGATCACAGGGTGATAAACAAACTCAAACTTCATAATCATCTATGAAAGCATGCAGGAATTTAAGTGACAGCCTAGAATTAATGTTAGAGTGACGACTATTTTTTGAGGAGGATTTATTATGGCTTCTAGCAAGAAAATACCAAAAAGAGATGAAATACCAAAAGAACGAACATGGGATTTAGAAACAATTTTTGAATCAGATGAGCAATGGTATAAAGAGTTCGAAAATCTGAAAGAATTATTACCTGAGATCGATAAGTTTCAAGGAACTTTGGGGGAGTCAGCAACCCATTTATATAAACTAATGAAGTTACAAGACCAGATTTCTAACAAAATTGGTTTGTTGTTCACGTATGCTCATATGAGAAATGACCAGGACACGACCAATTCTTATTATCAAGAGATGAATGCGAAGGCGGAAAGCCTATTAACGCAAGTTTCTTCCTCTATGAGTTTTATTGTACCCGAGATATTAGCACTTCCGGATGGTACGGTCGATCAATTCTTGGAAGAACACAAAGAATTAGAATTATATAAGCATGCTCTTAATGAAATTACTCGCCGTCGAAAGCACGTACTAAGTGAAAAAGAAGAACGTTTGATGGCTGGATTTTCTGAAATTGCCTCCAATCCTTCTCAAACTTTTGGTGCCTTAAATAATGCTGACCTAACTTTTCCTTCTATTAAAAATGAAGATGGGGAAGAGGTTGACGTTACCCACGGCCGTTATCTAGGTTTTCTTAAATCAGAGGATCGGGATGTTCGAAAAAATGCGTTTCAAGCAATGCATGATACGTTTGGGCAATTTAAAAACACATTCGCATCTACACTGAGTGGAAATGTTAAAAAGAATAACTATTTTGCAACCGTGAAAAATTATGAGGGAGCACGTGAATCAGCTCTAGACCGCAACAACATTCCAGAAACAGTATATGACAATTTAATCGAAGCGGTGAATGATCGTTTACCTTTGATGCATCGTTATGTAGAACTGCGTAAGAAAGTCCTTGAATTGGATGAACTTCATATGTATGACATGTATACACCGCTTGTTAAAGACGCGAAAATGGAGATTAGTTATGAAGAAGCTCAAAAACTTATTTTAGAAGGTCTTGAGCCTCTGGGACAAAATTATGTGGATATTTTAAAAGAAGGATTTAACAATCGCTGGATTGATGTGGAAGAAAATAAAGGTAAACGAAGCGGGGCCTACTCTTCCGGTCATTATGGAACGAATCCATTTATTTTGATGAATTGGCAGGACGATGTGAATAATTTGTTCACACTGGCCCATGAGCTTGGACATTCGCTCCATAGTTACCATACCCATCAAAATCAACAATACCGCTACGGCAACTATTCTATTTTTGTAGCGGAAGTGGCATCAACATGTAACGAAGCGTTGTTAAATGATTACATGTTGAAAAAGACAAATGATAAGAAAGAAAAACTTTATTTATTAAATAACTTCTTGGAAGGATTCCGTGGGACGGTATTCCGCCAAACTATGTTTGCTGAGTTTGAGCACGAAATCCACATTCAAGCTCAGAGTGGTGAAGCTCTAACTGCAGATAAACTTACACAAATTTACTATGATTTAAATAAAAAGTATTTTGGTAAGGGGATCGTCATCGATGACGAAATTGGTTTAGAATGGGCGCGTATACCACACTTCTACATGGGTTATTACGTATACCAATATTCCACAGGTTATGCGGCCGCGACGACCTTAGCAGACCAAATTCTTTCTGAAGGTGAACCTGCCGTTGAGCGCTACATGAATTTCTTAAAAGCAGGAAGTAGTGATTATCCAATTGAAGTACTGAAACAAGCTGGGGTCGATATGACTTCGAAAAAACCAATTGATGAAGCTCTGGACGTTTTTGAACAAAAGCTGGATGAATTGGAAGAGTTATTGAAGTAAATAGGTTGGTGCCTGTTAAGGTGAGGCTGTGATCACAGAGGATAAAAGGGGAGGCATTGCCCTTACAGATCTGTTAATCGGATAAAAGAGTTCCGTGGGTGCTTAAGAGAACCCGCGGAACTTTTTTTTGTGGTAAATCAAATTTAGAAAGAAAAAGAAAGATAATATTAAGAGGGGAGTCGTAATGTAAAGAGGAAAGAGACCCATGAGGGCGAACACATGAAACATAGATAAGATAAGGAAAATAATAACATTGATTATGATTAACCAAATTTTCATAACTCTGTACCCCCTTCTTACTTATCATAAATATTTTATTCAATCGAGTCTTTTTTTATGAGGCGGGCTGTTATAGGTTATTTGTTTTCCTTAGTTGTTTGGTTATGGTGGTGTATTTTCTACTCTACCATCTCTTTTTAAAGGTTCTTTCAAATAAAATAGTGATATACATAGACGACAAAGAAAATATACCTCGCAAAACCGGCTACGTGTCTTTAGTCCTCAAGATTTCTTTGATTAAATTATTTTGCCCTTTTTCTCTCTACCTTGATCTTTAGTATAGAGTCTTAAATAATGCTGTAAGGCAAACTGAATTCAACCAAAAAAGCTGTCTTAAGCTACTCCTTCTTAGAGTGCTTAAGACAGCTTTTGACCGATAAAATTAAGAGTGTATATACTCCCAGAAAGCTCCATGCTTCACAGGGATCTCGCGTGCTTTTTGCTTCAGCACAAGCTTTTTCATTTCCTTCTTTGCCTGTTGTTCTGTCCAGTCATAGACTACGGCGATTTCTTTATTAGCCACATATCGATAGTGGCTCAAGAAATCTTCTAGCTCTGGTTTTTGCGATGGCTTCGGGTCTTTCTGGAGCATTTCTTTTAATACTTTCACATATACATCATATGAATAAATACCGGTGATCTTTAATCCCGCTTCTTCTTCAGATTCGTTAAACACAACCATTGAAGGAGCAGAGTCTACATCCATTTCTCTCGTTAACTTTATATCACATTTCAAGGCTTTTCTAGCTGATTCAGACTGTAGATCTTTTTCAAACTCGCTAACATCCAGTCGACTCTTTTTCGCACATTCTAGTAAAACTTGTTCGTTTGATATATCGTGTTTCTCTAGAAAGAAATATTCTTGAATTTTACGTAGAAAACGCATGCCGGCTTTTTTACCTTGTAATTCTGCTGCTTTCACGGCTAGAGCTGTGACTAAGGGAGAAGAAATCGGATTTTCCAACCACACATCTCCATCACAACACATTCCTGTCCGTGTTCCTGTATGATCCCATACCTTTTTCAACTTTTCAGGTGGATTTGAGTCGCTATGTTGAAGGGAGGCAAGGTTTCCACTAATGATCGGACGGATGGTGAAGAATCTTCCGTATTCGATGGTGAGCTTTTTCAAAATGGGTTCGAGTGACCAACATTCGGGACATAGTGGATCTACGAAGATATATATTTCGATTGGTTTTTTGATTAAATCGAAATATCCGCTCGATGTACCTTGCTGCTCATTAGAACTATTTAAGCTTTTCCAACTCACATCGATTCTCCTTTCTCATCCTCTGGTGTGTTCATCATGTGGTTAGCTGTCATGGTTAGACGGTCTAACATTGCTGTTCGATAAGGCTCCTCAATGGCTGCATCGGTTAATGCACGGTCCATACAAGAAAGCCACGCATCTCTGCGAGTCGGAGTGATTGTAAAAGGGAGATGGCGAGCTCGTAACATAGGGTGCCCATGTTCTTGAATATAAAGAGGGGGACCACCGAAAAACTGAGTAAGAAATTGTTTTTGTTTACGTCTCGTCTCCGTTAAATCATCCGGAAAAATCGGGATAAGGTCAGAGTGTTCACTTACATATTTATAAAAATGATCAACAAGTTCATTTAATTTTTCTTCGCCAATAGCTTCATAAATAGAGTTTGGTGCAGGTTGCATAAAATCCCTTCCTATCTGTGTATTCATTTTAGCAACGGTCAAGGATGTCGGCAACTAATCTGATTGAGACTTAGCGTCAAAGAACCTTTTAATTTTATTATCTGTATCTCTTTGTGGAATATTATATTCCTCTAAAAGTTCATGAAACACACGTTTTCCACTTTCAACCGTAGGAGCTTCCAACTCGAGTTCGTAGTCAATTTTTTCAAAATAAAAGCTATGATCTAGAACGACAGTGGTACGCTTATATGACTTCTCTTTTCTTCGGGTGATGAGTGAGCCCATAAAACGAAGGTCACCTAAAGACACCCCTAGCTCACGAAGTTGATTTTCTACGGAGTCTGTTTGGGTCGGACGATTAATCATCCATTGATTAACATCATCCTCAGCCAATACATCGTGTGTTTCGAGTAAACCTTCAGAATGTGGCTGTTTTAATGTTAACGTCCATTGGTCACCTTTTCTGCGGATACGAAGAGCCGCTCCGTGCTGTCTTAGTTGAAAGTCTTCTGTTTCAAAATAATAGTTGGTTTGTTCTATAAGTTCAACTGATTCGAATGATAGATCCTGATAAAGTTTCAAGTATTCTTCTTCCGTCAGTAAGTTTTTAAATTCAATTTCTATTTCTTGGGACATTTATACTTCACCTCTATCTTCAATTATGATTTAATTAGACTTAAAATTGCAAAGATTAACCATTCAGATCGAGTGATATTCTAGTGTGATTCCATAAATATGGTACAATGTGGTTAATTAAAACTAAGTATAAATGCTATTACTGTAGGAATAAAAGGTGGTGCTTTGTGCATGGATTGGGATATTTTTCCTTACGCACAAGTTGTGGAAGAGTTAAAGGTTAAACTTAAAGGAATGAGGCAACAATTTGAGTATGAACGTGATCAATCACCGATCGAATTTGTAACTGGAAGAGTGAAGCCGAAAAAAAGTATTATTGAAAAAGCGCGTCGCAAAGGTGTCAATCCTGAAGAAATTGAAGATGAACTCCAAGATATTGCCGGACTGCGCGTAGTTTGCCAATTTGTAGATGATATTTACGCTGTGGTAAATATGTTGAAAAATCGGCATGACTTTGAAATTTTCGAGGAGAAAGATTATATAACTGAAAAAAAAGATAGCGGGTATCGATCGTTCCATGTCATTATTCGTTATCCTGTAGAAACTATTCATGGGGAGAAACTTGTTTTGGCTGAGATCCAGATTCGTACGTTAGCCATGAATTTCTGGGCAACCAATGAACATTCTCTAAACTATAAATATTCAGGGCAAATACCAAGTGAAATAAAGTCTCGCTTAAAAAGAGCGGGAGAAGCTGCCTTTCAATTGGATGAAGAAATGTCAATGATCAAGAACGAAATCCTAGAGGCCCAAAAAATATTTAATCGAAAAGAAGAACAAAATAAACAAATAAATAAACCCGAAAGGAGCTGAACCATATGAAGTTTTCTATTCTGTCCAAAGGTGATAAAAAATCAAATGAAATTCGATCAAAAATCAAAAACTACTTAATTGAGTTTAAAATGGAATACAGTGATGATGAGCCGGATTTAGCTATATCCGTTGGTGGTGACGGCACGCTACTAGAGGCTTTTCATACGTATGTTGATCGACTGGACAAAACAGCTTTTATCGGGGTACATACCGGTCACCTAGGCTTTTATGCTGACTGGACTCCCGATGAACTTGAGAAGCTTATTATTGAAATTGCCCGTACTCCTTATCAAGTCGTTGAATATCCACTGCTTGAGGTTATTATTCGGCCTAAAAATGGAGGAGAAGAAGATCGGTACTTGGCCCTGAATGAGTGTGCAATTAAAACCTCAGAAGGTTCTGTGGTGCTTGATATTGAAATAAAAGGTGACCATTTTGAAACGTTTCGTGGAGATGGTCTTTGTATATCGACGCCTTCAGGAAGTACAGCCTATAACAAAGCTCTTGGAGGAGCAATTTTGCATCCATCCCTTGAAGCTATTCAAATTACTGAGATGGCCTCGATCAACAATCGAGTTTTTCGTACCATTGGATCACCGCTCATTTTACCAGGACATCATACTAGTTTGTTAAAACCTCTGAATGATAAAAGTTTCTTATTCACCATTGATCACATCACTCGGACGTACAAAGATATTAAATCAATACAATGCAGAGTTGCCAAAGAAAGAGTGCGATTTGCAAGATTCCGCCCATTCCCGTTTTGGAAACGAGTCCATGATTCCTTTGTCTCCGATGATTACTCCAACTAATGCTTTAGTCAAAAACTGGCGAGTCACTGAGGAAATTACTTTAAAAGACTTCCTTAGGAGAAGAGCCTCATTCTCACGTCAACTTTTAAAACGAGTGAAAAAAAGTGGATTAGTGAAAGTGGATGGAGTACAGGTGCCGATGTGGAGTGTTTTACAATCAGGAAGAGAAGTTACAGTGATTTTTCCTGAGGAGGAGAAGGGAACGGCGATGAATAGTGACCCGCTGCCCTTATCAATTATCTATGAAGACGAAGACATTATGGTCCTTAATAAAAAATCAGGAATGGCTGTTATGCCTGGTCGCGATCATTCAACAGGCACGTTAGCACAGGCGATTCTCGATTATTATGAACAAAGCAATCTGCCATTTACGGTCCATTTGGTGACAAGATTGGATCGAGATACGTCAGGACTTGTTTTAGTTGCTAAACATAGTTATAGTCATTCCCTTTTAACAGGGGATCTTGATCAAGTTGAGCGCGTCTATACAGCACTAATTGAAGGGCATCTGCCTTGTACAGAAGGGATAGTTGATGAACCGATTCGTCGAAGTCCTCACTCGATCATTGAACATGAAGTGAATCAAGCGGGGAAGAGGGCTGTAACTGAGTATTCTGTTGTGAAGAAAGGAAACGTTTATTCGAAAATAGAGTGTAAGCTTCGTACAGGACGTACCCATCAAATTCGCGTACATATGGCATCACTAGGCTTTCCTCTAGTGGGTGATACTCTCTATGGTGGTCGCAATGAAACTCAGCTTGTTGAACAAGCTCTTCACTGTCACCAGTTGACTTTGCAACATCCATGGACAGAAAAGTGGATGCTATTTTCATCCAATCCTCCTGAAGTTTGGAACGACTATATTTAAAAAGCATCTTTCATTAAAATGTCCAATAACCTTGTAAGTGGCAAATCAAACAACCGTATAATTCGCACAGAAAAACGCTTGGATTGTCTAATTAAATCCAAGCGTTTTATTTATCTGTCTGAATTGTGTGGTACCTGGTACCACACAATTCATGATCAATTGAATTTCTCTTCAACAAACGGCATTGTGGACGGTACACTGACTGTTTCTTCTTCAGGCAGACGAAAGGCTGTTAACTTGTTGCCAAAGACACAGCCAGTATCGATGTTAACGGTTTGGTTCACAAATCTTGGTTCGTAAACAGGAGTGTGTCCATATACAACCCAGCGGTCACCTTGATAATGTTGCGCCCAGTCTTTGCGCTCGGGTCGACCGTCAGGCAACTTATCCCCGGTAATATCTCCATAAAGGACAAAGGTTGTAATGCGTTTATTTTCCTGACCAATATCCTCTTCACGAATACCGGCATGAGCGATAACGGCGTTGACATCAGGTAACACTTCATACAAAGGTGAAGAATCAATTAGCTCCATGAACTCTCGCTTAACCTCCCGTTGTTCATGTTTAGAAAGATTTTTAAATTCAGCTGTGGTTGTCTCTAGGCCGTGTTTTTCCTGGACGTTGTTTCCTTTAAAGTAGCGATATAGCTTATTGCAATGATTACCGGGAACATATTTGGCTTGTCCTGATTCTATGACCAATCGATAGACGAAGCGAATGGCCTCAACTGAAGCCGGGCCGCGATCGGTAATGTCTCCGAGAAATACGGGAATGCGGTGATCAGGATGGACCGGCAATCCGTCCTTCCATTGATATCCAAGTTCTGTGAATAACTGTTTCAGTTCATTTAAACAGCCATGAACGTCACCAATGACATCTATTTTCATAAAAAATTCTCCTCTCCGAAAAATACCAATTTAAAAAAGGCGGGAAACTGTTTAAAGCTTCCCCACCTTTACCAACTGTTATTCAAACATAAATGTTCTCGTTCTTGATCTCACATTTAAGACAATACCAATCGCAATTAAGTAAGCGAGAGTGGAACTGCCTCCATAGCTTAAGAAGGGCAAAGGAATTCCAGTAATCGGCAATAGTTGAACCGACATTCCAATATTTTGGAAAACTTGAAACGTGATCATTCCTACAATACCTACGATTAAATAACTGCCAAAGGAGTCATTGCTATCTAATGCAATTTGAATCATGCGGTAAATTAATAGGAAGAAAAGTGTCACAATAATACTTGATCCGATAAATCCAAACTGTTCAGAAATAGCTGTGAAAATCATATCAGTATGACGCTCTTGTACGTAGATTTCAAAGTTTCCGACACCTTTTCCATATAACTGACCAGAACCGATGGCTGTGATCGATTTAATTAATTGCGAACCAGCACTCAATTCATATTTTTCTGGTTCAAGCCAGCCATAGAATCTAGAATCTACGTGAGAAAACACGGATTCTGCTAAAAATGTAGTGATCGACGTAATATTAATGACAAACGTTAGGATCACTCCTGCAATCACTAATAACAAGATGGAAAATAAAGAGAAGAGTACTTTCCATTGGATTCCTGATACGAGAATGATAAATCCAGTAATCGCAACTAGCACTAGAAATGAACCTAAATCAGGCTGTACGGCAATCAACACCATAGGGGGGAGAGATAGGATCAGATGTTTGCCTAATAAAAGTAAATCGGATCGAACCGTTTTCACCGGATATTTTTCGTGGTGACGAACAGCCACATGAGCAAGCGTGATCACTAAAAAGACTTTGACAAACTCGGCAGGTTGTAAAGTTATGTTCCCCGGAAGTATGAACCAACTCGTCGCCCCTCCTGAAGTATGTACGAATGAGGAAGGGATGTTAAGGAAAAGCATAAGTAACATCATGATCCCGATTCCGTATAAAAACCAGACGAGTTGGTGGAGCCTATCATAATCAATAATCATGACTACAGCAGCAGCTACTCCCCCTAGACCGTACCAGAAAATTTGTTTGAAATAAGCTCCTTGATCAGAGGCGGACAGGATTGGATTTATGGAATAAAGAGTGAAACAACTAATGACACCTAGTGCTACCAAAACAAAGATAATGGTGTAATCAATTAAGGATGTTTGCTGATTTTCATTCATGTATGTTTCCTTTCTATTTGAGCAATCTTATAAATTACGATTATAATTGTAAGTGTACAGCATATTAAGATGTTTTTTAAGTGTAATTACCATTTATGGAAAATGGATGACTTTTTAAAAAGTGGGGTGAGAGATATGGAGCATTTAGAAGACCAAGAGCGAATGGATTTATGGGCAACCATACAAGATGCGCTGTTAAATGAGCAAATTGATCAATTTAGAGCAGAATTCCTTGATTTGCATCCTTATGATCAAGCAAAGATATTTGAAGAAGTAGAAGACCAAATTCGTATGCAAATCTACACTTATTTATCTCCTGAAGAAGTAGCGGAAGTAATGGAGCATATTGATTATGAGGAAATTGAGCCGTTTTTTACAGAGATGGACCCAAGGTTTGCTGCGCAAGTCTTTTCTGAGATGTCTACCGATGATGCAGTAGATATCCTAAATGAGTTTGATAAGAATAAAGTAGCCAGCTTTTTGACCATAATGGATGACAATTCCGCGGACGAAATTAAAGATTTGCTCCATTACGAGGAAAAAACTGCTGGATCGATTATGACAACTGAATTTGTGGTCGTTAAAGCAGGTATGACGATTCGTGAAGCCATGCTACACTTGCGTGAGGAAGCTCCAGATGCTGAAACGATTTACTATACGTATGTGATTGATGAGGATAAACGACTCGTCGGTGTTATTTCTTTACGTGATCTTATTATTTCAGAAGAGGATTGGGTTATTTCTGATGTCATGAGCGAGCGAGTAGTATCCGTTCCCGTTGGTGAAGATCAGGAAGAGGTTGCGCGTATGATGCGTGACTATGACTTTCTTGCTTTACCTGTCGTAGACTTTCAGGATCATTTGTTAGGGATAATTACCGTTGATGATGTTATGGATGTTATGGAAGAAGAAGCGAGTGATGACTATTCTAAACTTGCCGGTATATCAGACGTCGATAGCCCGGATGATCATGCATTCACCTCGGCAAAAAAACGTCTTCCATGGTTAATTATTTTGCTGTTTTTAGGGAGTTTCACCGCTAGTTTGATTGGCCGTTTTGAAGCAACGCTTGATCAAGTGGCGATTTTAGCAATATTTATTCCACTGATTGCAGGTATGGCCGGTAACACTGGTACACAGGCACTAGCCGTTGCAGTCAGAGGTATTGCAACAGGTGAAATATCTAATCAAGGCAAATCAAAAATGATTCTTCGTGAAGCGACTACCGGTTTAATTACTGGTGTTAGTTGTGGTGTCCTTATCACATTGGTCGTTTACTTTTGGCAAAATAACTTTTATCTTGGGCTGCTCGTTGGGCTTTCAATTATGATTACGCTTATTGTAGCAACGTTAGCCGGAGCCCTTGTCCCACTTGTGATGCACCGATTTAAAATTGACCCAGCCGTAGCCTCTGGACCATTTATTACAACAATTAGTGATATTATATCGATATTAATTTACTTTGGACTGGCAACGGCCTTTATGAGGTTGCTCATTTAATGAATTGTAATTTTGCTGGTAGTATAATAAAATAGTAGCAGGTACTAATAACAAATCATAAAAATAAACAAATTACCTCGAGGAGGATTTTAGATGAAATTTTCATTAGAAGATCGTACATACGTCGTCATGGGCGTAGCGAATAAACGAAGCATTGCATGGGGTATTGCACAATCACTAAACAAAGCGGGAGCACGTCTCATTTTCACGTATGCATCCGAACGCTTTGAAAAATCTGTTCGTGACTTAGCTGATACATTGGAAGGTCCAGAATCACTATTTTACGAATGTGATGTTACCGATGATGACGCGATCAACCAAACATTTGAAAATATTAAGAATGATGTAGGTGTAATCCACGGTTTAGCTCACTGTATCGCATTTGCAAATCGTGACGAACTTAAAGGAGAATACTTAAACACTAGCCGTGAGGGATTCCTTACTGCACATAACATTAGTTCTTATTCACTTACAGCTGTATCAAGAGCAGCTCAGCCAATTATGTCTGAAGGCGGCGGCATTGTAACTCTTACGTACCTTGGCGGGGAAAAAGTAGTTGAGAACTACAACGTAATGGGTGTAGCCAAAGCAAGCTTAGACGCTAGTGTGAAGTACTTGGCTAACGACCTAGGTAAGCATGCAATCCGTGTGAACGCGATCTCTGCGGGCCCATTGCGCACACTATCAGCTAAAGGTGTCGGCGACTTTAATAAAATTCATCAGGTTATTGAAGAGAAAGCACCACTGCGTCGTCCAATTACCCAGGATGAAGTGGGAGATACAGCTTATTTCTTAATGAGTGATCTTTCTCGTGGGGTAACAGGGGAAATCATTCACGTAGATGCTGGATTTAGTACAGTAGCTTATTAATAAGCTGAATCTGGGCATCCTGACATTAGTAAATTGCTCAGATTCAGAGTGAAATACTTAAATCGCAACCTAAAGAAACGAGGTATGCAAATTCGTAATTGAATTCGCATACCTCTTTTTATTGTTGTATCAGAATTCTCCAATACTGGAGTTTGGAAACTTCCTGTCCAGCTTCAACCCCTGGCCCCTCGCGATATAAGCAGTTCAACTACGTCGGAAAAGATCATCCGACTGAGCGCTCTGCTTATGCGTTTTGTGTCTACCTGGGAGCTTCCGCATCTCTTTCTGCGAAACTTGTCTACCATCTGTTTTTGAAATTGGGCACATGAAAACTTTTAATAGCATATACATAAAATGATGATAAGAAAAGGAGAGATGATACGTGGCGAACAAAAAGCGAATCGCAAAACCACCGATTCTTTATATTACACAACCGAATTTGCCACCGGCCGAAGTTTCAATGCAAACAAGCTTTCATAATAAGAATCCTAAGAACACTCATCGTGAGGCTGAGCTTCGGTTACGAAATCAAATGATGTTAAAGGAGCAAGAAACAAGTGTAAAGGAGGAAGTGGCTGAATCCAAACCTGAAGAAATAGACGAGATCACTGATACTAAACAGGAAGATTCACCTCCCCAAAATGATCGCAGAGACCGGAGACAGCGATTCAGGGATATGTCGATTGAAGAAAAAATAAACTACTTTGTTCAACTACCAAGTCAGCTCCCTAAGATGAAATGTGAAGTAACAACAGCAGAAGAAACCTTTAAAGGTTATGTTCAAAAGTATGAAGATGGAATTGTCCACATGAAAACTTTTCAAAAGCCGTTTCAGAAGGAAGTTCCTTTTACTAATATTGATTCGATTCGCCTTCTTGGTTTTTGAAAAAGAAAAAACCGCGCTAGAAGCGCGGTTTTTCTGTGTGCTTAAGATAATGCTGTAATTGCTGGTAGACAAGTCACGTGACAGAAGCAGTTCAAATCAACAGAAATGCAAATGCCAGTGGCACGTAGGTGCTTCGTTTTCTGCTCGACTGGTGAGGATGGATCCTCACAGCTATCTGCAGGATCGCGTAACAATTCAATTGTTGCACAGCAATCGTCCTCAACATCTTTCACTCGGAAGTAAAAGCTTGCTTTAATGTCTTGGATTGAATCACGACGAGCACCATACCCTTTGAAAGGTTTGCAATCCCCTTTACAGTAAAGTATTACAGGTACGGTGTCGCGTCCAGATCCTCCTGTGTCTCCGAGTAAATCTCCAATCGATTGCTCACAACTCGTGTCGCAATCGGATAATACATCGTTCTGTGCTGCCACGATCTCGTTTAAAATATCACAAACACAATTACTTGAATCATGATGTTTGCCACAGCTCATTATTTGTTGCCCCTCTCGATACGTATTGACGTAATGTCTTTAATAGAATATGTATCACCTACTTACAGGTGTGGGCATTTGTCTCTTTTGTAAGAAATCGTAGGCTATTGATTGCGATATAGGCATTTGACTACACCAATTAGTCAAAAAACCATAAAGTAACAATGACTCTTAATAAGGAGATGAAGGAAATGTCAGAAAAGAAACGAGAAAAAGTTATATATGTTAAAGACCTTACGATTAAAGCAGATAACGTAATTATCCAACAAGAAGACGATCGAAAACGTCACCATGAAGATCGTGATTTCGACCGCGACCGTGATAAAAAACGTGATCGTGATCCATTTTTCGGTGGACGTCATGAAAAAGATGAGTCCAGTAGCTCTTCGCACAGTAAAAAACGTAAACATGACGACGAATCCAGTAGTTCCCGCGACGCATTTTCTTGGATTTAGTTAGAGGGTCACTACAAGGTAGTGGCCTTTTTTTCTTATTTAAAATAGGAGCGTGAACTTATGGTTGGATTGATGGAACTTTTGTTACTTAGCTTTGCTTGTTTTCGATTAACCCGACTTGTCGTAGATGATCTTATTTTTGAACCAATACGCGCAAGGTTTTTTCAAATCATAATAAAAGATGAGGAAGAGTGGTTAGAATCAAAAGGAATTATTGGAGAATTACTTAGCTGTCATTGGTGTGTAGGGGTTTGGGCGGCCATTCTTGTCGTATTCCTTCATATATATGTACCTTATAGTGACCTGTTCATTCTTATTATGGCTTTAGCTGGGATTCAATCGATTATTTATGAATGGAGTGTACCTAAAGAGGAATAATTACCATCAATAACGGGTATGGATAACTAAAGAGGAGGAGAGTACCATGGGTTATGTTCTTCCAGTTACAAATTATCAGTATCAGGATTACCATAAACGTGTGACACCAGACCAACGTTCTCCATTTATTCTTGACCCCGTCTTTAAAGTAACGCTCGACCATAAATTAAAAGAACATTATAATCCTAGAGAACAAAAGCAAAAAGGGTCCCAGCATCTCAGAAAAAATTTACACACTCCTCAAACCATGTATTATAAAAAGCAGGAGGATCTTACGGAAGATGAACAATCAGCTTACTCTAAAATAACAGGAAAAGGACAACGATTTAGCGAGTCCATTTAGCGCACTATTTTATAGGGGATATGTTATGTCATTTATTCAAATCAATTCTCATTGTTATTATTATGAAAGTGTCGTCAATATTGGTTATGTTACGGATGGAGAAAGCGGATTAATTATTGATACAGGTATCGACCGCTCTTCAGTGAAAAAGGTGGAGAAGGAGCTTCGTAAGTTGGAGCTTCCGATCACACACCTGTTTATTTCCCATGCGCACGCAGACCATTATGGCGGTGCATCCTACTTACAAGACAGCTATGACATCCATACTTTAGCCCCGGTTTTTGAGGAAGCGATTTTACAAAATCCGAGTCTTGAACCGCTTTATTTATTTGGTGGAAATGATCCTTTGCCTGAATTAAATAATAAATTCCTGCAAGGTCCCAAGATGAGAGTGGATAAAGTAGTGGAAGAGGGAGAGTTCACTGCAGGTTCTTTGAATTTGTATGCTATAGCGACACCTGGCCATAGTTACCATCAACTTTCCTTGCTTGCTTACGACACCTTATATGCGGCGGATGCTTACTTTAGTGTAGAACAATTACAAAAACATAGGATTCCTTATATTACAGATGCCGATCAAACCATTAAAAGCTTACATAACTTACTCAAGGTTTCCTGTAATGGGGCATTACCTGGACATGGCATCTATGAATTGGACTTTCACGAAACCTTACGAGCTAATATCGAGTATCATGAACAACTGCTTGCATGGCTCTTAGAAAAGGTACAAGGTGAAATGAGTCATGAAACGATCGTGGCGTGTATGTGTAAGGAATTCCGGATTAAAGCAGATCAACTTTCCCAGTGGCTGCTTTATCGCACGGCTGTCACGGCTTATTTAATCGGCTTAATCAAACGAAAAAAAATCACCCACCAAGTGAGTGATTATAAATGGATGTTCTACTCGGCTCTTCCATAACCCATGACAAAGAGCTGTTCTCCCGGTGTATATTCTCCGATAAACACATCTTCAATGTCATCATAGTTTTGGGTGTGTAGCTCGGCTATTAACCAGTTTTTATCATATCCAAGTTCATTTAAATTGTCCCAAAGTACTTCACCATCACTAATTAGTACTCTTGGAAGTGCAACCGGAGGGAGCGGGAGATTCATATCTCCTCGAGTAGGTGTTACGGAAGCTGATTTCTTCATAACCGAAATAGTTCCATCAGTTTCTAGCACAGCAAATTGAACATCTTTAATCGAAAACACATCTTTGGAGCGTAACAAGTGCTGTAATTGATTGATATCCAACTTACTACTCTTTAATTGCTCATAATCGATTTGACCTTGATTAATAACAATCGAAGGGCTTCCCTCCAAAAGTTTTCGTGACCCTTTAAATTTTTCTGTGAAAGTTTCAGTTACAAATATGAGCAAACCCCAAAGGAAAACGGCGAAAGCAATTTGACCAATACCTACTTCTTTATCGTATAAAGCATTACCTACTAATTCTCCTAGTACGAGTGCGGCGATAAAGTCAAAGGCAGTAATTTGAGTGATCTGTGATTTCCCTAAAACTTTTGTTAGAACGAACAGGGCACCAAACCCAAACAATGACTCAATTCCTATCCGTAAATAATCCATAATATCCCCACATCCCCAATGTATTGTCTTTAAGCATTGTAGACGAGTAGAGATGATTTTATACAAAAAACCTGCCCAATGTAGGCAGGTTTTTGTAATTTTATAGAGTTTTAATCATGGTCACATGAGGGATGCCAGCATCGATAAATTCATCTGACACCGTTTCATAACCTAGACTTTGGTAAAATCCTTCCGCATGAGTTTGTGAATTTAGTTTAGCTTTATAATAGCCAGTAGCTTTTGTCACATTTTCCATGTGCTGTATTACTTGTTTACCTAACGTTAAACCACGACGAGATTTCACTACACAAATGCGTTCAAACTTCCCATAGTCGTCCACGAAACGAAGCCTAGAAGCAATCAACGGCTGTTCATCTACATAACCGACGATATGTGTCGCGGTTTCATCAAGAGCATCACGTTCATCATCAATCGATACGTTTTGTTCGTTGACGAACACCGCTTCACGAACGGCAAAAGCATCTTTTATTTCTGACTCAGTTTTGGCTGTTCGAATATCAACATTCATCGATTATTCTCCGAATCTGAAGGTTTCATAAACGCTCCACGTTCCATTCTCAAGTTGATAAAGCAACTGAAAGCGATCGATTTTTTCTTCCAAATCGAACTTCAGCATTTGTAATCTACCATACACATCTGAGAACTCTTCGTCCGAAAGCTTCTGAGCAATGGTAATATGAGGGACGAATGAGTACTCTTTATTGTCAGGCAAAACACCTTCATGTAGCTTTTCATTTAAGGAAACAATCTCTTCCGAAGGATTTACTTTTAAATAAATTGTATTAGTCGCTGGTGAAAAAGAGCTGACCTTATTAATATTAAATTTAAACGGTTTGGAATGTTTAGCAATTCTTTTCAGTTCAGGAATGATCTCGTTATCGATTTGACTATCTTCCGCTTCAAAAGGTTCTTTAACTGTAATGTGTGGTGGAATTAACGCGTAATGCGGGTCATAACGTTTTCTGTAAGAATTCGCCTCATCCTGTATTCGTTTCGGTGGAAATACTGCAATTCCATATCTCATTTTTCTATGACCTCCTTAGTCTTCATTCGCAAAAATCGTTTGTAAAGCACGTTTGAAATCCTTTTGCCAGGATCCCCACGTGTGACCCCCGTTTAATTTATGAAAAATATAGCTGAGGGGTTGTTCTTCTAAGTAACGACTTAACTGTAAGTTGGGTGCCAAAAAATCTCTTTGAGTCCCGTCCGTTGTTGTGACGTCCGTTTCTTGATCCCCAATTGTATGGTAAATCGTTAAAGACGAAAGATCCTTAATAGAATGAGTATATTCAAGAACGTGATCATCTACGTAAGGACTTTGCATAATCACATTACCAAAAATATTCGGAAACCTCGCCGCCGTCATCAAAGCCAGCGTGCCAGCCAATGAATCACCAACAAGCGTCCGACCTTTTCCCATACTATAACCCGGCAATTCTTTATCCAAGAAAGGCACAACCTCCCGCACAAGAAAATTCACATAATCTCCTTGCTTTTTCCCATCTGGATGATATTTTTCCTGTCTGTCATACTTATCATTATAATGAATACCTATAAATATCGTGTTTTCAATCTCATCTTCCGAATGAAGCTGATCACTAAGTGTAGCGGCTCGCCCCATTTGAAAATAATCATTGCCATCTTGCATAATACAGAAATGATACTTGTAAAGTGGAGAGAAATTCTCAGGTGTGTAAACCGTTAAAGTCATATCCTCATCCAAATAGCGACTTGATATTGTGTAGTCGTGCATGTTTCCTTTACGTCCCATTGCCAACCTCCTGACGTCCGACCATTGCTGATAAATTCCCGCATGACAGGATTCCTAATTGTTTCAACCCTATTTTATCATATAATTGTCAAAAAAGTAGAACAGTTGAATGCATCCTCATATATAAAGTAATTCGACAAGATGAGGGAAAAAGTGAAAAAATTGTTGAAATACGTTGACAATAGTCGTGGATCATTGTATATTTATAATTGTTCGCTACATAGTGAAGTAATACATAAATGATTCCGTAGCTCAACTGGGAGAGCGCCACCTTGACAGGCCTCTTGGAATCTAATGGACAATTTATACTTATACAATGATAGGGGAACTGTGTTAGATACTATTCTAATGCGGTTCCCTTTTTATAAGGGAGTTACAAAGGTTGATGCAGACGATTACATAAAGCTGGAGTTATATAAGTATCGTTGGCTTCAGACAAAAAATCAATATGTTTACGCCAGAGATTCTGACAATAAAAAAAACATTCACTTGCATAGGCTTATTTTAAGGTTAAGTGATGAGGATAAACGTTGGGGAGATCATATTGAACATGACACTTTAGATAATCGTAAGAGTGAACTTAGATCAGTAGAGCCTAAACACAATAATTATAATAGAAGAAAAAATAAAACACAGAAATACAAAGGTGTATCTGATAAACGTGGAAAACATAGAGCGCAAATACGTATCAATAAGAAGAAAGAACATTTTGGGTCTTGGAAAACTGAAGAATTAGCTGCATATGCCTATGACTGTATTGCCAATAAGGTATATGGCCAATTTGCACATACGAATAATGTTGATTACATATTGTCTGAAACAGATAAAAAGATAGTAGAAGAGTATGCGGCTGCTAAGTTAGATAAATTAAAAAATGAAGAAGAATCAGAGCAAATTGAGTTGAAGAATACGTTTATAGGCAGTTTGATTCTTAATGAAACATACATAGAACATAGGTAGTATATATATCATACATAGAACAATTATCATCAAATAATACATAATTTTTTATAATATGGCAAGATTATACATCCCTCTTAAAGAAAGTAGTATTAAGGTATAGAAGGGATGTGTATTTTATGTCTATAGGAATGTCATGGAATGAAGTTAAAAGGTATATTAAAAGAAAAGGTTCTGATGTGGATGATGACACGGCTAAGGCCGTAGCTAAAGCTATTGAAGAAAATAATAGCAAACTTGAGAGCGATATTAAGAGTATGATTAGAAGAGAGATGTAGCTTCCCTTTAGAGTAAACACTACTCTGAAGGGGGGTGAATAAATGAATGATCAGGATAATAAAGAATTAATTGAAGCTCTTAACAAACACTCAGAAGCACTAGAGCAATACAATAGTCTAGCCATGTACAGTGGATCAGATAAAGTTTTAATTGATTACACAGAGTTGTTACGCAACATAACTAACAAGTTAGAAAATATTGAGAGTAAGTTACCGAATAAGTCCGTCGGAAAATACTAATTACCAAGGCATCAGTACATTTGTGTGTTGGTGTCTTTTTTATATGGCATAATCCTGCCTTTTATCGAATAAGTTCGATGGGAGGAGGTGTTTAATATAGGAGAAGATATTATTTACAAATTAGAAGGTGCTATCGATAGTGCTAATAAAGTTAATGAGAGGGTAGATGAGAGATTGTCAGAGATTGATTCGCAATATTGGGCGAATTATAAAAATCATGAGATTAGAGATATGTTTGAAAAGCATTTAAGAGAGCTTGAGAACATCAGACAAGAGATCTATGAAGGTTTTTACTGAGCACTCTATACAGGGTGCTTTTTTATTATGTAAGGCAGCGATCAAAAAGATCACCGCCTTTCTAAGGATTAATTACGTGTAGAGCGATAATGTTCTTTCACAGTCTTACCATTACGTTTATGAGTTGGTACATGTACTTTTTTCTTACCACCTTTAGTCATTGCCATTACTATCACCTCGCTTTCTATAGATCTAACATACCACATCCACAGAGGACTAATCAACATATTGTGCGAACTAAAAATACGAACATACTATATATAGGTTTATTTAACCTCGAACCCATGATACAATTATTGTATTGATAGGGAGGGGTTATTATTAGATATGAGACTGGCGTTGTTTTGAAATTTATTGAAAAGCAATGGGTTGATTCTACATTGAAAGGTAATCTATTCTTCAACATAGCAAAATATTATATAGAGTTAGAGAAGATTAATGGTAAAGGGATCGGTGATTCAAAGGAAGGGTCTTTTAGTAAATATATAAATCCTAAAAATGAACAAATGTATATATCCTTAGATGAGAAGAAATGGCATGAAATACCCTTTGAGAAGGCATGTTCTCATACACGGATGGAGCATTTAGATAATACTCCAATGTGCTGTTTTGTTTTTCTTAGTCATAAAAAAGACTTTGTGTATGACGGTGAGATGTATGTTTTAAAAGAGAATGTTGCTGATGAGCTGTTAGAAGAGTTTGGTAATCATGAGGTGTTTATTGTGGCTAAGCCAAAAGAGTTCTTTAATAAGATCCACAGTTATGCAAATGATAATGGGTTTAAATCTTTTGAAGGTGTTGTCCAATACTATGATCCGATGAAAGAAGATTTTCCAATGACTTTAAGTGAGTATCGAATTAAACCTTTAAAAGCGTTTTTGTATAAAAGGACTGAATTTAAGAACCAAAGAGAAGTCAGAGTGGTATTTAATACTTCTTGGGGAAAAGGTAGGACGATTTATTTAGGTAATCTAGAAGGGCATTTATCTAAATTAAGTAAAGAAGAATTAATAGGTATGAATTCAGAAAAAGAAGTTATTGAAGATTTTATTAAGAGCTACTCATGATGAGTGGCTTTTTTTTATGTCCAAATTTAAGTGATAGAGACAACAATGGAATGAGTGTTAATGATATCGTTAAACTTACTGGTATTCCAAGATCAACTATATATGCTAAGACAAAGGCTACTCAATAACGAGTGGTCTTTTTTATTGTAGAAATTTAGGGGGGGCGTATTCGGAAACCTTAGTACAGATATCTTTTCAACTGTGTTTAAGTATAAACGGTATACGGTTGTATGTTCGCCTATCGGTTCTATAATTTCCGTATTTACGTCCCCTCATTGATGAGGTTGAAGATATGCTCTCAACCATACAACGATTAGTAAATTCAAGTTGATTATTGTTACAAATATACTTTTTATTATTAGGCTCAAGTAATGTACCAAATGTGTGTTCAATAAAAGGATTATCCATAATTGCATCTTTGATTTGTTTAACAAACTTTTGAGCCGTTGAATTGAATGTGCAATTTTAGACGATTATCAAGACGAAAGTGATACATCTTCTTTAGAAGCAAGAGATCGTAAATGGAAAAGGTTTAGTGATGATGTTTCATACGCTATGCAGAAAAATAATTCTACTATTATAGGTTTAGGTACTCTACAACATCCAGAAGACTTCTATTCTAAGCTACTCAAATTGCCAACTTGGAAAGGAAGAGTTGAAAAGGGTGTATTAGTGGATGATTTAGAAGCATTGTTTACTACTGGCCATTGGGGAGAAATCGAAAATATTTTCAAAGGTAAAGATGATAACAAATTAGAAAAGGCAAAGGATTATTACTCTAATCATTATGATGAAATGCAATATCCATTGCTATGGGAAAGTTATTGGGATTGTTTCGATATGGCTGTTCAATATTTTGAAGATCCATCTTCTTTTGAACAAGAAATACAATCTGTTATCCGTTCAAAAGGACAAAAGAGGTTTAAAATCAACCATTTGTGATTAGTCAGGCATATTCAGAGTATCGTATTGAGTCTAAGGTAAACGACCTACGCTTTTACAAATCAGCCTCATGGAATGATAAGGATAGGGCAGGATCAGTTAATAAAGGTTCAGGCTTTCCTACAGTCCTATCTAAGTTAAAAGTTGATGGTGGGGAACAGTATAAGGTTAAGAATTCCGATGGCAACACGTATTACATAACTGCTCATGAAAAGTATGTGAATCTCATTAAAGAAGAGGATGATAAGCTTATTATGCAGATAGTATAAAAAAAGTAAAAGAAGCAGGGATTTTTCAAGGAAAGCCTGATGGTAATTTTGGTGTAGGTGAGCCTTTAACCAGAGAACAATCAGCTATCGTTGCTGCTAAGATATTAGATTATGTCGATAAGCATTATAAAAGTAAATAATTTAAGCCCTGTATTTTCTTTTTGGGAGTATGGGGCTTTTTTTTGTTTTCACAGTAAAAACAGTTCATTAGGTGCAGGGATATTAGGATATTTGTAGAATATTGGAATTATGGGAGGATTGTGGTATGAGAAAACTGATTGGATTAATAATAATGATTCTTTTGATAGGTTGTTCAGAAGGTGAATCAACAAGTGCTGGAAATATGAGTGAGGGAGAGTATGGAGAAAAACTAAAAGAAGTTTCTACTGAAATTCTTCAAACTAGTACAATAGCGGAAGAAATGTTAAATGTATATTCAGAATTGTGGAGTTTGAACATAGAAACTGACATTGATGTGGATATGCTGGCTAAAGTGTTAGATATCACTAATACAGAAGTAGGAATTAATTTTGAAAATGAAGTCGTTGGTTATAGGGTAATCTCAAATAAAGGTAACTTTGATAATATAATAAATCAATTAGAAGATTATTATTCTGAAGAAGGAGATATAGATGAGCTGCAAGCTAGTTCAAACGATATAAAAGAAAAAATAAAGTCTTTAAATGATCCTCCTGAGGAATTTCAGAAGGCTTATGATGAGACAGTAGAGCTTTATACAATATACAAAGAGTATATAAGTCTTGCCAAGAGTCCAGACGGTTCATTATTAACTTTCAATGAGAAACGTAGAGAGCTGTCCTCAGATATTGTGAGTAAAATTGATAAGATTGATGTTCTTATACCAAATACGGAAATAGAATGATACTTATATAGAAATAACCAAGCCCTGCATTAGGAAGTGTAGGGCTATTTTTCGTTTTAGTAGAAAGAATTTATTCTATTTAAGCCTATTTTTTATTTCATTAAGATCAATTTTGGGTTTACCTATATTGCTTAATGTTTTCCCATATTTTTTTTGTGCTTTATCATGGTCTCTCTTGGATTTAAGATAAGATTTTTTTTCATAACATCTCAACTTACCACCATTCTCTAATCTCTCCTTTAATTGTAAGAATTCATAGAGATTCAGTGTTTCACCTTTTGCCATTCTTTTGTGTTTTCTAAAGAATATTTGAGTCGTTCTATACCAACGTTTCCCTTTTTTATTGGATAACTTAACAATTGCAACAACTATTCTATTTGCATAAGTGAAGAGAAATGAACTGACCACAGTGATCACAATAACGTCTATTGCCCGTAGTTCTTTAACTAATAAGTACTCTTTAATGGATTCAAACCATTCGACCATTTGTAACACCCCTCATCACTTGATTTCTATTTTTACTTTAAAACATGGTATAATTTTACCATATTCCACTAAATAAGGTGTATCTTATTAGGAAAATAGAAATTTGAGGATTTAAGCGATTATGAACGAGTTTTACTAATTTAGTAGTTGATAAAAATACAATTCATGTTATTATAGCTTCTTACACTGCATATGCGAATAATAAACAGAGATAGAGACATTAGAGACGATTGACTGAAATATAGGTATAGGTAGTGGCTAGCCCTTTGTCATTAAATTGATGGAGGGCTATTTTTCACTTGACCACCCTATACTTAATGCCTTTTCATCATTATATTGGTGAAGGGGTTATTTCCTTTATTTACAGTCATTTCCATGTTATTGTATGAGTATAAAATACTATAAAGGAGAGGATTGTTTGAAGAAGTTGTTATTTGTTCTATTTGCGTTATCACTAGGAGTGTTAGTGGCTTGCAGTAGTACAGATGTTTCGAATGATTCAATTACTGTTGATGGTGCTATCAAAGCATTTCAAGATGCAGGATTAGAGGCTGAGAATGCTACTGAAATGACAAAAGATGATTATGGTATGGCTCCTATGAAGTCAGAAGAGGGTAAGCGTTTCTTAGTCCCATCGATTGAAGAAGGTGCTGGTGGTCGTATCTTTTCATTTGAAAAAGAAGAAGACTTGGATCAAATGAAAGAATACTACGATTCATTAGGTGAAGAATCAGCCATTTTCTTTAGTTGGACGATTAAGCATGAGAATATCTTGGTACAAATTAATGGGGATTTACCAGAAGAGAAGTATGAGGAATACAAAACAACCCTTGAATCATTGTAAGTAAAATTTAGACCTTTCATTGAAATGTGAGAGGTTTATATTTTAGATATTTTTTTGCAGTAAAACAGCATCGGCTATTGCAAGGTAACGCCCCTAAAGGTATAATTGTGTATATTATCAATAGAAATCACTTATCTTAACTTAAAAATGAATAGTATCTAACAGTGACCACGGTTGTCGAAAAAGTGAAAAAATTGTTGAAATACGTTGACAATAGTCGTGGATCATTGTATATTTATAATTGTTCGCTACATAGTGAAGTAATACATAAATGATTCCGTAGCTCAGCTGGGAGAGCGCCACCTTGACAGGGTGGAAGTCGTTGGTTCGAGCCCAATCGGAATCATCATACAAAGTGCCGGAGTGGCGCGGTTTCCTAACTAGGGGAGGCCGCGTCACTTCTTTTATTTTTCAGTACTTGTTGCCGAGTTGTTGCCGATATTTTTATTAAACCTTCTTTTCGCTTTGTGAATAGACTATCGATTTTGTTAGCTGCTTCCTGATCGGCTGCTTCTAAAACATGTCCGTAAGTATCCATTGTGATACGAATATCAGCATGTCCTAATCGTTCAGAAATTACTTTTGCATGAACACCCTGATTAATTAACATAGTAGCCGATGTGTGCCTGAGATCATGTAAGCGAATATAGCGTATATCTTTTCTCTTGGTAAAACGTCTCCACCATGTTGTCGGAGTCGTAGGAAAGAAGTGGGTGCCATCTTCATTACAGAAAAGCCATGAGTGATCATTTTCTTGCCAGTAGTCTCCAGCCTTCATTTTTAACCTAAGGTTTTCCGTGTAGAGTTTTTTAACTAGGACCATTACAGACGTAGGCACTGTTACAACTCTTGTAGAGGTAAAGGACTTAGGATCTTTAATCAGTGCTCTTCCTTTTTCTCCTCTGACAATCGACTGCTCAATGAGTATCTGGCTTTTATCCCAGTCGATTTTGTCCGCTTCTAACGCAAGGTTCTCTCCTCGACGGAAGCTGCATGCTAATGCAAGAGATATGAATACTTGCCATCTCAAGGGTTCGGCACTCATTTCCTCGAAGATTTGTTTCACTTCTTCTTCAGTATAAACATGATCTTTAACTTTCCTTTTTCCGCCTTTCGGTCGCTTAACAGTGGCAACAGGGTTTTTGCTCACTAATTCCCACTCGAATGCTCTTTCCATGACGTTTCTAAACACTCGATAAACGTATTGGATAGTACCGTTTGAGAGCTGCTCGCTACTTTTTAAATCACTGATAAAATTCACCACATGCATGGTTTTTATTTGTTCAACTCTTTGTTTTCCGAAGCGAGGGAGAATGTGGTTTTTTAAATGAGTTAGATAAACTTCTAATGTCTGAGCACCGAGATTCTCTTTAGCATATTTAGCATTCCAATCTTCTACAAATTCCTCAAGTGTTCTCCTCCCTGGAGTGATATACTCTCCAGCCTCAACTTCCATTTGGAACTTAATCAATTCAGTATTTAGATGATCATGAAGCTTTTTCTTTGTTTTAAGCAATTTTTCATCCACTGAAACTGTTTTAGTTTTTCTCTTTCGGTTACCATTGCTGTTGTATCCTGTTTCTACAGTTAATAGAAATGTTTTTTCTCCTCGTTGTCTATAATGAGCCAATCGGTCCACCTCCTGTTTTTAGCTTAATGATAATACAGAAAACTCTTGGTACAATCTGAACGCCTCTTAATTTGCTCCAGACGTTCCTGACACAATTCATAAGACACCTTAAAGTCATGTGCCCATAGATCAAGCAGCTCAGGATCATCAAGGTCATAGCGTTTGATCATGTGATAGGGGAGAGCAGAATAAAGTGTGAAATGTCTCGCATCTCGCTCCTGCAGCTCTCTAAAAGCGTCCAGCATCATTGTCTGTTTACCTACATGCCGAATAGCATGACACAGCTCATGGAAGAACTGCTCACGCTGAGTAACATCATCTAGAGTGGAGTTAAGAACAATTTCTCGGTATCGTCCAAACCGTGCATATCTTGTTTCAAAAGGCTTGTAATGAATGAAGATTTCATATTTCATCGCTATTTTATTAAGGTTTAAATCAGCTGGTTGTTGACACTTGTGCTTTATGTACCAATTGGATACCCAGTCTTCTAGTGCTGTTGTTGTGTATTGTGGAAATTTCATACTATCACCATCCTTGATAACATTATACGAACATATGTTCTCATTTTGCAAATAAAAAGCGCACTTTCTCTTGTTGAAAGTGCGCTTTAATGAAGTGAAATTAATAATTCTAATATTTTTTCAAAAGTAAGATTTGTATTTAGTTTTATCAAAAATCCAATAGCTACGATAAGTAATACCATAAGAAAGGTTATTATCGATTTAATTTTCGTAACAAAAGCGCTATAGGAATCTATTTGTGCATAAAAATTATGCAATATTCTACATATAATCTTACGTTCATTCTGAAGTTCTTCCTTTCTTGAGTCAGTTATCAAGATAACGTCCTGGCCAGGAGTTTTTGCTTCATAAATATCAAAGCTTATATAAACAAGTAAATTAGTGGTGATGTTCTTGGTTCTGAACAAGAATATAGTGAGTAGTATGAAAATGAAAATCATTTCGACTAATAAATAAAGCAAAGGTTCGTTACTAGAAAAATTAAATGTGAAAAAAGGAAGTAAAAAAAGTGCAAAGAAATTGTTTAAGTTTTCTGCTAGCTTATTAGAGGTTACTTCTCTAAGAATCTTTCGGTTTTTTTCTTTTGTTGAATTTCTTTTAACATTAAAGTATAGCGAATAAAAAAAGGACAGATTGATAATTAGCGATAGCAAAATTAAGGCTAGTATAAAGTTGATGTTTTCTGGCTGCCCTCCATACAGATTTCTAATCAGCAGAATAATAAACAGAGGTAATTCGGCTCCGATTAAATAAGTAAAATAGAATATAAAAGCAAGATACTTGTTTAACATAACACCCCCACCTTTTTAATTATCATAACATACGCAAGAACGTACGTTCTATAATTTTCCGTGTGCCTGGTAAGTGGAGAATGTTACAAAATCTTTAGTTAAATTAAATCCAGATCTGTAAGAAAGGATTCGATTAAGAATAGTAATACCTTTTTCATCCTCAATTTCAAATTGGTTGTTTGACTTGTCAAATTTAATATCCAAGTCCAATTGATCACAAATATCTTCCAAAGTACCTTCGTTTGTTTTAATAAAGTTTTTTACATTATCCGTATCAATCTTTATAATACTTTGCATATTGTAATGCTTCTTATACTTATCGCGGTATTCAGATAAATTACTAACAATACCCTCTCTCTCGAGATGATTCACTACATTATCTCTTACCTCTTCTAGTTTTTCCCAATATTTGAAAAGTTGATGGAATTCTGTTTTATCATAAATGTAATAATCACCATAATATAAACATGTAATTTTGTCTTTAAAAACATATAAGCGATCTTTGTCAATTTTCTTAAAGTCTTCTTGACTTTGCAGCCAGTAAATTTTTTTTAGAAGTTCGGGTTTACTGTGCTTTGTAAAGATTAGAATCTCTTCTTCACCATATTTAAATATATGCACTACAAAGTCAATCTTGTCTGGTTTTTGTAGTCTTTCTGCGTTTACAATTCCAAAGTTTGGATTTGCATGTTCTCCTTCCTCAGTATCTGGATATAAAAAATTCATGAAGGTTTCATGCTGAATTAATAGTGTCTTATCAAATTTCAAAATAGTTCTTTCGTTTGGATACTCAGGGTCATAGTCATCAACTGCATAGTCTAACTTTTTTTTGAGGTTAGTTACTATATAATTTACTATCTCGTCAGGAATAGAAACAGTAGATGCGGATATTTCATCGCCTTTTGTATTGTATTTACATGTAAGTGAATTTTTATATTCTAATGAATCAATTACATCTTCAGAAATAATTTCATTTAGTTCCATAATAGATAAATCCTCCTGGAGCACAGTAGTTATAGTGTTAAAGTCCCTTTCCGGGAATTATTTCAATGGTCTTTGAACCTATTTCGACAAAAGATGCGTGATTCCTTCCTCATAAGAATGAAAATTAAATAAAACGCATTCAGGCCATTATAACTGAGATTAATTAACTATTCCTAGCAAGAGAATTAATAACGTTTCGTTGTACAAGTGAGCCTCTATGGGTTTGTATGTTAAATTCCTTTTTTATCCCATGCTACACATAAAAATGTAACAAATAGTAAATTGTAGAGGTGTTTTGTCCTTAAATATAGAAATTGTAAGTTGTAAAGTTCTGGGAGGTGCTAAGTCTTTATGAGTGTAAACATAATTTTTGGTGGCAATGCAGGATCTGAAGGAAAGGGTAAATTTGCTGGATTTTTAGCAAAAAAAAATCAATATAATCACGTGATTTCCAATTTCTTCCCTAATGCAGGACATACTTGGGTTAGTAAAAACGGTACCAAAATAATAACGAGGTTGTTGCCTAGCTCGTTGGTTAATGAGAATACTCAACTTTATATAGGGCCTGGTGCATGTTTGGATATGGAAGTGTTAATGGATGAGATTCGAGTTGTTGAGGAGGAAGGATTCAATGTTACAAACAGACTTCATATTCATCCTAGAGCTGCAATAATAGATGATTCGCATATTGAAATGGAGAAAAAACAAAAATTAGAGAGAATAGGGTCCACTCTCAAAGGTGGTAGTGCAGGGATAGCTTTAAAGGCAATGCGATCAGAAAGTCAAAAACTAGCTAAAGATGAAGAAAGTCTGTCTAGTTACATTTATAACACTGAAATGTTGTTAAAAGAGGCGATGACTAGAGGAGAATCTATATTAATAGAAGGTGCTCAAGGTTTTGAGCTAGATATAAATTATGGATATAAATATCCTTATACTACTTCAAGACAAACTACACCTTCACAATTATTAGCTGACTGTGGTCTTCCAGTTAAAGCGGTTAAAAATATTTATTGTGTCTTACGTCCATACCCAATAAGAGTGGCAGACCCAGAAAAAGAAGGAGAGACATCAGGGGCATTAGCTGGAAAAGAAATAAAGTGGTCAGAAGTTGAAGAAAGAGCTGGAGCCCCGGGTGAGGTGCATTAAATGAGTCCTGAGAATAATATAGGGAAAATCGCTAAAGCATTAGAAAAATATTTTAATCCAACAAAAGGGGAGATGGATGTTAAAAGCCGCCCTGTGCTAGTAATAGGATGCGAGGATAACTATACTTCACCCCATCATGTAGACTATGAATTATTGCCGATTTCAAAACTTAATAATACTACTCCTGATGAAGATTATGACTATCTAATTGATGGAAAGAAACAGGAAAAGCTAGGTTTACATGCACCTAGCTACATAAGATCTAATAAAACTACTTGGACGCACTCGAAACAAATGAGATTAAAAGGTATGGGTAACTTAAAAGAAACATATCCGGAGTCATTTAATGCAATACTTACTGCCAATCATAAATGGGTGGAAAATCGAAACTTTAGCCACGCTGCTACAGAAAGTGACCTTTCAGATGAGGCAGCTTCTGATCAAAAAGACAGATAATCAAAAAGTCCTGACAGTAAGGGCTTTTTATTTTGGTTGAAAATTGACTGAATTGAAATTGATAAAGAAATATAATGATAGATAAAACGCTGTCGTAATATTTTGTTCATACCAGTTATAAGCGCGAAAACAGACATAGAAAAACAAAGAATTGCGAACCTCAACGTTTTCCTAAACCATGTAGCCTTGTCAACGTGGATAAAGACTTTAAAAGTTGTTCTATAGAATCATGGGAGTAAGCGCAAAATAACCCCCACCTATGAAAAGATGAGGGTTTGTTCTATGATGGAATTACTTCT